>JBAZPO010000013.1 GCA_041648175.1 Desulfobaccales bacterium
CCACCCTCTACCTGAAGGTCAAATGCAAAGAAGGGATCATCAAAAAAGCCTGGAAAAACCTGGACTCGGAAGGCTCCGGCCCCGCCACCCTAACCGAAGTCCCCTGGGACCTGAAGGAATAAGGCGAAGCAAAGGGGGAAACTCTCGGGAATGGCATATCCATAGATGAACAATGGAAAGGTTATTGTTTCGAAAAAGGAGATGATTGGTTATTACAGGCTTTTTCAAGGAAATGATTGAGGATAAAGTCACTCAACATTATACCGATTTTTTTATGGACTAAGCCAGAAGGATGCCAGTCATATTTACTTGCATGGAAATCTTTATAGGTAAATTGCGGCGTTAAAAATGAAACATTATAATAATCTATTTGATCATGTATCATATTCTTTATTACTGGAGTAAACTCCGATCCATTCCCCTCTGCCGATGGCAACGTCAGAACCAAATAGCTGTAACCGTATTCCTGGGATAACTCTTTAAAATTATCAACAAATTTATAAGAATTAGAGACTATCGGTGGAAGCTTGCCATCGGCCGGCTCATAATTAATTTCTTGGCGCATCATCGTTCGGGACAAAATATCACGAAGCAAATAACTTAGATGAATCTTTCTCAGCACTAGTTTTAACGTAGGATATTTGTTGATCAATTGAGAGGCTTCACCATGGGTATTATAGCCCCATTTGTCTACCTGAGGGGTGCGATTGGTGTCGAAATCATCGATCACTAGGCCCATGACCACCAAATCCGGGTTGACTTCAGGAACCCGGTATTTCAGGGTTTCGACCATTTCTTTAACGCTATAAGAAGAGACCCCAAAATTGAATACCGTAACGTTACAATGGTGTTGTAGCTGGTTCAAAGTCTTTTCGACGATTTCCGGATAGGTCTGTTCCGTAGGCACACCGACCCCAAAAGTCACCGAGTTACCCACAAAGGCAATGCGATATTCGTTGGCCTGCTTGTTCCCATATGTGCGGCCCGGCACCGGACTGCGCAACCCCAAGGCATCGGTATTTGTCCAGACGATGCCGTGGGCCCGGACATGATTGAGATTTGGTTTCATAACATAAGGAATTTCCTGGCTTTTGCTAAAAGGCATATAGATAGGGTCATAAAAATACATATCGGCATAGCCCCAGACCCTGACCAATATTTCTAAGGAGAAAAAAATTATTAGGAAGGTATAGAGGAGATATAAACAGGTACGCAGAATGTTGCGCATTTTTCGACTCCTAAAACAAACCGAATAGTGATTGCATTTATAGCTTCAGGGAATCTCGTTTGGGGCTCATGACTTCGATGGAATAAGCCGAGGAACCCTTAAGGTGTGGCGCGGTTTGCAGGGTTAAGAAAGGGCCCCCGGGAGAGGTGAAAACTCACGAAGGTTCACCCTTGCGGCCGTCCCGAGCCATTTGCAGGACCTGGGCCAAGCGGGTCCCCTGGATATCCCAAGTCCAATTATTTTCGATAGTCTGGCGAGCCATAGCGCCAAACCGGTGGCGCAGGTCATCATGCGTAATTAATTCCAGGAGCTTAGAGCCCATGGTGTCTCGATCGCCCGGCTCATAAAGCATGCCATTGTAGCCGTCACAAACGAGTTCCTTGATTTGCCCCAGGGCCGGAAAGAGAACGGCTTTGCCAGCCGCCATATACTCCAATAATTTCATGGAGGAGCCGTAGAACAGGTAGTCTTCTTTGTAAGGGCTGATGACGATGTCCATGACGCTAAGGAGGCGTGGAATAAGCTCGTGGGGCTGGCTTCCGGTAAAAATGAAATGCGGCCCGAGGCCGGCGGTTGCAGCCCCGAGACGGAGGGCATCATCAACCCTGCCTTTACCCACGAAGAGGAAAACCACCCGGTCATGGGCTGCAATAATTTTGCGAGCCAGCGAGAGAAACCGCCCGATATCGCTAAAGAATTCGAAAGACCCGATATAGCCGATCACCACCCGGCCTTCGAGGCGCAAGCTTGCCATAAGATCTGGGTCGGGCTCCATGGGAGTAAAGGTGATGTGGTCGACGCCATTGGGTACGACATGGAGTTTGGCGGCAGGCGCTTCATAGCGCATCAGGTATCCCTTCAAAATTTCCGATATGCAGATAACCTGATCGGCGCCCTGCACATTGATCCCTTCTATCTTGCGAGCCAGCCAGGGGTACCGATAATACTGGGGATAAAAGAGGCGATACTCGTACTCCAGGGGCGCTTCGGCGAACAGTACCAAGGGCAGGCGTCGACGGCGAGACGCAACCAGGGCCGCAAAGTTGACAAAAGAACTCACCGCCAGCACGACGTCGGGGCGGAACCTGTCCAGGAGATTGAGTTCCTCCCGGATGAGGGCAAAATTCCGCAGGAAGATGCGGGGTACATGGCCGAAGCGACGAAGCGTCTGGATTTTCTTGAGTCCCAGATATTCCCGGTCCTCACCAGGCTGTTTAGCAGTGAGGAACTGCACGTCCACCTGGTGACCGAGCCGCGTCAGCGCGCCAGCGATAGCCCGAATCTGGGTAGCCGCACCGATAGCGGAACCCTCAATATCATGGTGATAGTTGAAATAAGAGATCTTCATTGGCCAGACGAGAATTTATGCCCGAGTTTAATGGCGTTCTCCATTTTTTAGGGCCTGATCCAGGACCCTCGCCCCAAAAAGGGGCAGACCCAGAAGATAACGCCGCCAGGTGGCGGGTTCCTGCCAGAGACGGTAAGCCCATTCAAACCCATTTTGCCGCAATGTGGGAGATAGGCGCTCCAACTCACCCGCTACAATTTTGAACATCCCCCCGCAGGTCAAGACCAGGCTCACCTCCAACTGCTGCCGCCATTTTGCAGTCCAGAGGACCTGGCGGGGGTCACCCATCCCGACCCAGAGAACATCCGGCCGGACGGCGTTGATCTCGGCGATAATATGCTCATCCCGAAAATCGAAGTAGCCATGCTGGGTGCCGGCAATGTGCAAACCCGGATAGGTCTCCTGAGCCTGACCGGCGGCCCGTTCGGCCAGGCCGGGTTCCCCACCCAAGAGGAAAAAACGATAGCCCTTCTGAACCGCAACCTCGCATAACTTGGGCCAAACATCGGTAGTGGTCAGTTTTTCCGGCAGATGCCTGCCTAACAAGCGGGAGGCCAGAATGAGAGAAGCCCCGTCTGCATACAACAGGTCAGCCTGGCGCAAGGCTTTCAGAAACTCGGGGTGATGATAAGTGAGGTTAAGCACATGGGCATTGATGCCATGACCCACCGCACAACCGGGGGCCGCGATCAATGCCTCGATGCGGGCCAGCAAGGTGGGCATGGTGAAAATGCCTGTTGGCACCCCCAGAATATTGACGCATTCTTCTTTGCCCACAATCAACACCTCTTGGAAGGTAACCGATTGCCATGGGTGAGCCGGTAAAGTTGTTCCGTTCGCAAATAACGGATCAGGTCCTGATCGGTGAGGCGCTGGAGATTGGGCTCGAAGTAACTGCCGAAGAACCCCCAGATGAAGGCCAGCCCACCCACCAGCCAGGGATATTCGGCCATGCGATAGAAGCCCCGGGCTATGGCAAAGAGGGGGTGGCTGCCGATGGCATAAGCGCACCGCCCCCAAATGACCCGTCCCCGGATCGCCCCAAAGGTAGCTCCCTGCAGGCGATGATGAATGATGATAATCTGAGGATCATTAAGGGTTACCCAGCCATACCGGCGAGCGTCGGTTTCATCGATAATATCCCAGCCATAAACGCATTGGAGACCGCCAATATCCCGAAAGCATTCCCGCCGGTAAAACTTGGCTTGCCCCGGCACATGGTAGTCGGCACAGCGCTCGGGCACGAGGTCTCCTTTCAGCAGGAGCAGTGTAGTGCCGCTGGCCATCCCCACTTTGGGATCGTCAAAGCGCTTCATGATGGCGGCGAAGGTTTCGGCCTCAAATTCCAAGTCGCAATCCAACTTGGCGATGACATCGAAAGGCTCATCTCCCAAAGCCTCCAGGCCGGCGCAAAAGGCCCTGACGACGCCAGCCCCCAGCTCGCGGCTACCCCCCCGCTCCCGCCGGACCAGCCTGATCCAGGGGTGCTTCGCAGCATAGCGCCCTACGATCTCGGCGGTGCGATCCCGACTGCCATCGTCCACGATGATCCAGAGATGGGGCCGATAGGTCTGCTTGACTACCGAATCCAAGGTGAACTGCACAAATTGCGCTTCATCCCGGCAGGGACTGATAACGACTAAGCGGCGCTGCATATCTTATATTCCTTTCGCAAACTCATAACCCCACTTGCCCAACGCTTTAGAAAACGCACGACCTCCCGACCACATGCTGAGCTGCGGCTGGCAAACGATTGCCATGGGTGAGCCGGTAGAGTTGTTCCTGTCGCAAATACCGGATCAGCTCCGTATCGGAGAGGCGCTGGATGCCGGAGTTGAAGTAACTGGAAATAAAACCCCAAATGAAGGCCAACCCTCCCACCAACCACGGTCGCTGCGCCATGCGGTAGAAGCCCCGGGCTATGGCAAAGAGGGGGTGGCTGCCGATGGCATAAGCACACCGTCCCCAGATAACCCGCCCCTGGATAGCCCCGAAGCTGGAGCCTTGCATCCGGTGGTGGATGAAAATGATCTTGGGGTCACTGAGGGTGATCCAACCATGGCGCCGGGCATCGGTTTCATCAATGACGTCCCAGCCGTAGACCGGCTGTAGTCCGCCGATATCCCGGAAGCATTCGCGGCGGTAAAATTTGGCGTTGCCCGGGACGTGAAAGGAGGTATAAAGTTCGAAAACGAGTTTATGCCCCACCAGCAGATAGGTATTGCCACTGGCCATGCCCACCATGGGGTCGTCAAAGTGGGCCATGACGGCTGCTAAAGTTTCCGGCCCGAACTCGGTATCGCTATCCAGTTTGGCGATAACGTCGAAAGGTTCATCTCCCAGGGCAACCAGACCGGCGTTAAAGGCGCTTACCACGCCGGGTCCTAGCTGTCGGCTGCCCCCCCGCTCCCGCCGGACCAGCCTGATCCAGGGATGTTCGATGGCGTAAGATTCGACGATCTCGGCGGTCCTATCCTGGCTGCCATCATCGACGATAATCCAAAGATCGGGGCGATAGGTCTGTTTGATGACGGAGTCCAGGGTAACCTTAACGAACTGCTCCTCATCCCGACAGGGACTGATAATCACCAGCCGGCGTTTCATGTCTCCCACTCCCCCCGGCCGCGAACCCGTCGCCACCAGATGGCAAAAACCAGCAAGGCCCATAACTGTTTGCCAAAATCCCGCTGGCCGCGGATATGCGCCTCGGTCATTTCCTGAACATAGGCCAGGTTGAAGAACCCGGTCTCAGCCAGGGTCTCCATGAGGCGATGTTCCTTGGCATAATCCAGAAGGTGTTGTTGGAGCCAAAATTCCACCGGGGGATTAAAGCCGCGTTTTCGCCGATTTATGATGACCGGGGGGAGGGCAGGCTCCAGGGCTTTACGGAAGAGGAACTTAGTTTCCCATCCCTTTAATTTGAGGTCCATGGGTACGGAGAGGGCAAATTCCACCAGGGTATGGTCCAGCAGGGGCACCCGGACTTCCAGGGAACAGGCCATGCTCATCCGGTCCACCTTGACCAGCAGACTATCTGGCAGATAGACCGACAGGTCTGCCATATTAGCTTGGGCGATGGGATCGAGGCCGGGGTAGGCAACGGGTACGGCCCAGAAGTGTCCCAGATAAGGGAGTCCGGCAGTCTGGCGGCGAAAATCCGGGGAGAACAGGCGTTGCTGCTCCTCGGGCGTGAAAAACGCCACTTTGCGAGTATATCCCTGGAACAAGGGGTACAGAGAGGAGGACGCGATCCGTTCCATCCGATGTTCCCAGTAACCCAGGCGAGGTGAACCGAAGGTGGGCAGATGACGGGTGGCCGCGGCCAGGGAACGGCGTATCCACACCGGCAAAAGGCCCAGCCAGCGGTTGAGCTGGAGACCCTGATAATGGGTGTAACCGCCAAAAATTTCGTCTCCGCCTTCGCCGCTCAAGGCCACCGTGACCCGCCGGCGGGTGGCCTGGGAAAGCAGATAAGTGGGAATGATGGTGGCATCCGCCAGGGGTTCATCCAGATGCCACAGGAGCTTGGGCAGAAGGTCGGTGGCTTCCGAGGTGACCCGGAAAGTTTCATGGGAGGTGCCCAGATGCTGGCTGACCATGGCGGCATAGCGGGTCTCATCATACTTGGGGACCTCAAAACCCACGTTGAAAGAGCGGATTTCGTTGAGGCCCAATTCAGCCATGGCCGCGGTCACTGCGCTGGAATCAAGCCCGCCGGAGAGAAAGACCCCCAGAGGCACATCCGCCATCAACTGAAGGCGCACTGCCTCCTTGAGGCGGTGGCGCAGGTCCTCACACCAATCCTCCAGAGTCCTCTCAGGCGTCGGGGTAACCATGGGGCGCCAGTATTTTCGCGTCTTGACCTTCCGGTCGGTCACGGTCAACAGCTCGCCCGGCTGGAGCTTGTGGACCTGTTGATAAATGGTGCCTGAGCCCGGGATAAAATGGTGAGAGAAGTATTCAAAGACGCTTTGTTGATTGACCGCGGCATCAAATCCGGGCAACAGGAGGAGGCTCTTGATTTCTGAGGCGAAAGCAAAGGTGTCGGACTTCCGGGTATAAAAAAGGGGCTTGACGCCCAAGCGATCCCGGGCCAGGAGCAGTTTGCGCCGGCGGCTGTCCCAGACGGCGAAGGCGAACATGCCGTTTAAGTGGTCCACGACCTCATCGCCCCAGGTTTCGAAACCGTGCACGATGACTTCGGTATCGGAGGAGGTGCGGAAGGTGTGGCCTTGTTGTTTGAGATAACTCCGAAGTTCCTGAAAATTATAGATCTCGCCGTTGAAGACCACCGTGACGGTCTGGTCTTCGTTGGACATGGGCTGGCGCCCGCCGCTCAGATCGATGATGCTCAAGCGCCGGAAGCCCAGTCCCAGACCGCGATCCATGAAAAAACCTTCATCATCGGGCCCGCGGTGGCTTAAAACCGAGGTCATGCGCCGCAGCAGTCCCTGATCGACAGGTTCTTCATTCAAATGCAAGATACCGGTGATACCGCACATAGTATTAAGATTTCTGTTGGGATTCCAGCGCGGCCGCAAAGAGGCCCTGAAGCTGTCGAGCGCTGTTCTCGCCGTTGAATTGAGCAACCACCAAGTCACGTCCGGCCCGGGCCAGGCGACGGGCCAGGTTCTGATCCTGGATCAATCGGGCCAGGGCTTCGGCCAGGGCCGCCGCATCATCCGGAGCTACCAGAAGACCGGTTTCGCCGTCCAGCACCAGTTCGGGGATGCCGGAAACCCGGGTGGCCACCACCGGGATTTCCATGGCCATGGCTTCGATTAACACCGTTGGGATACCGTCGGCATCCTGATTTCGCACACAGGAAGGCATGGCCAGCACATCTGCCTGTTGGTAGTAAGACAGGCACACGTCCGACGGCAGTTTCCCCTTCATTATTACTCGGTCAGTAACCCCCAAATCTTTAATCATATTCTCGAGGCGCTCGGCTTCTGGACCTGCACCGATGATGAGACACCGGCAGGCTAGGTCCTGGTCGCGCAGCAGGCCGCACGCCGAAACCAGGGTATGGAATCCCTTGGTTTCAACCAGACGCCCCACGGCGATGATGCAGGGGGGCTCCCCCAGCGGGTGGGGATAAGGACAGAATCTGGCGGTATCCAAGCCGTTCCGGACCACCACCAGATGGGCCTTTTCGGCTTCGGGATAGTGTTCCCGCAGATAGCGCACATTATACCGGCTAATGCAGGCCACAAACGCCGCGGCCGAGAGCTTGGTGGGCAGCAGGAGTTTATCGATAAAGATGTCAAAGGCATGGGCGGTAAAGCTGAAGGAAATGCCAGCCAGGCTAGCTGTCATCAAAGCCACACTGGCGGCGGCATTGGCAAAATGGGCGTGGAGGTGTTTAATGCCGCTACGGCCCAGGCGCCAGGCGGCAAAGGGAGCCACCATGAAGTAAGACAGGCTGCGGCGGCGGGACTGCCAGGTTCTGTCGGCGATAAAGACATAGGCGTAAAGGCAGTGGAAGTAACGCCGGGGAAAGCGGAGCGCAAAAAGGAGATGGGCCAGCCAGAACAAGGGGTTGCGAGGTTGCACCAAGATCTCCACCTCGCTATCCAGGTCTGGCGCTTCGGGATGGTGCACGCCGGCATCGGGTTGACGGAGGCTGAAGGGCTTGATCTCAAGTCCCAGACGGCGGAGTGCGGTAATTTCCCGCACCACGAAGGTTTCCGCCACCGCGGGCAGGTTGCGCGCCAGATACGCAATGGGAGCGAGGCCGTTAGCCATAGGTGTGAATTGACCCGAAAGAACCCGCAATCGCGAGGATCATGAGAAAGCGCCGCGACCGAGGCCCGTTTATTGGTAAGGGTTTTTGGCCCATGGCAGGATCATGCGAAAAGTTCATCGCTACTCAAGTTCATCGGTAATCAGCACCAAAAAATCAAAAAAAATCTCAAGAAACTCTCGACTGATTTATTTAACTGCGCTCAAGTGCCGATTAAAATAAAATAGGGGGCAGATATTCGGGATATCGTATCGTGTTTTGTTAGGAACCTGAAGAAGAAAAAATTATTTGTGGGATAGGGTGACGGTGTTTAAGGGGAGCGGCCGGGTTAGAAGCGGGGCAATACTTCGGAGGAGGGGAGGGGGAGCATATCCTTGGGCCTCCGATGTGGCGGTTTTATGCGGGACTCTGGTGGTCATGACGTTTCTGCTCCTGATTACAGGTCTCGGGGTGGCCAGGGCTCAAGTGGGGGCAACGCCCCCCCAGGGAGGCGGCGATGCCCTGGCCACTGAGCTGGCGCAACAAGCCGACACTCTGTTGAGCGCCGGGAGATATGACCAGGCCCTTAAAATTCTCAAGCAGGTGATCATTTTCAGGCCCGATGATCCCGCGGCCCAATGCCGGCTGGCTCTGGTCTATATCAAGCTGGAGCGTTATGAAGATGCCATCAAGGCCTTACGCCAGGCCATCCTGTTTAAGGCTAATTATATCGAGGCCCATAATATTTTAGGGTCGGCCTATATTCTGTTGGGTCGACCTGAAGAAGCCCTGGTGGCGCTGGACCAGGCCATCCGCCTGCAACCCGATAATGCCAAGGCCTATGTCAGCATGGGCGCGGCGCATTTTCTCCTGAATCGTTATCCGGAGGCCCTTGCGGCCTATGATCGAGCCCTCATGTTAGAACCGGACAATGCCCTGGCGCTCCTTGGCCGGGGCGAAGTTTATGCCAATCTCGGCCGTTATGACGACGCGGTATCTGCCATTCAAGAGTCCCTGCGGCGCAATCCCCAAAATGCCCAAGCCCGCCTGGCCTTAGCTGCGGTTTATGGCAATTTGGGCCGCGTTGATCAGGCTTCGAAGGTCTTGCAAGAGGCCATTCACCTAAGGCGCGACCAGGCAGAGGGTTACTATGGTTTAGGAGTGATGCGCTTTTTGAGGGGAGATTACCGGGAAGCAGCCGAGGCCTTTAAGAACGCCCTGCGCCTGCGGCCGGATTATGTCCAGGCGCTGACGGGGTTAGGAGAAGCGTTGGGCAAGTTGGGGCAGTCTGACCAGGCTGAAGCCGCTCTGAAACAGGCTATCCGGATAAAGCCGGATGATGCAGGGGCCCATTTTGCCCTGGGAAGCGCATATGCCGATTATGGTAATCGGGGCGCCGCCCTGGAAGAATATGAGCGGCTTAAGGATCTGAACCCCAAAATGGCCCAGGAGCTTTTCGAGGTCATTTTGTGGTCTCGGGGCCAGGTTCCCAGGCTCAGTGACTTGAGCTTGGGGCGGAAGGTCAAGAAATGACCGGAATCCACGCCCAATCGGAGCGGTTTTCGGCATCGTGGTGAGGCGGTTCCAGGACGTCCGGGAGGTTCAGATGCCCTCATGAAGTTGCCAGTGGCCAGTGGTCAGTGGTCAGGGGTCAGTAAAGTTGGCCAAAGGGTAGGGGGGCGCGGCGCACCAGCACAGGCTGGAAAACCTGAGCCACCAAATGCGACGGGTACGCCTCACCGGATTTTCCATGGTTTTGGGAGAGCCGAAAGAACATGAGTGACTGCTCTAGATTTTGCAAATCCCGTGGATGGAATCGCAGGTCTGGCGATAGAGCCGTTCGATCCAGTCCTCCTGGCGCAGATAGGGCGTAACGGCTGCCCCCGCTTGCGCCTGCTTCCGGGCCAGCCGGCGCAAAAGGCGGTGGGTCGTGGCCACATAAGTGCCGTGGCTCCAGGTCAGGGGGGATACGGAGAGGGACTCCCCGGTCAGGGGGTTGATTTGCTCCGGCAACACTCCGGAAGGCAAGGCGTGGGCCGCGGTCCAGCTTAAAATGTCCATGACCTGGGCCAGTTCGTCGTCGTCGCCGTCCTTTTCGATCAGATAGTCGGCCAGCCACAGGGTGCAGATGAACCAGGGGTTGCCCGGGACATCTTGAGTGACCCGGTGATAGGTGTCGTTTTCGTAGCGGGCCAGCCCGCCGATGGGAGTGTTGACCCATAATTTTTCCCGCAGGGCCGTCATGGTGGCGGCCAGGCGGGGATCGTCGGCATGGTAGAGGCCGAAGGCAAACAGGCCCCAGAAGCTGGCGTCACAGGTGCCGTCCACTTCCCAGGGGCCGCCGTGATTGCGGTGGATCATGCGGCAGAACCGGTTGAGCTCAGGGCGCCAAAGATGCATGGAGGCGGCGTCTCTAATCTCCGCAGCGATTTGTTGATAATAGGCAGCCCTGTCGTCCTCACCGAAGACTTTGCAGAACAGGGACGCGGCGGTGAGCCCGCCGAACACCGTGCCCACGGTAAAGCTCAAGATGCCCCGGCGTTCTTCCCAGAGGTCATAGGAAGGGGCCGGCAGGCCGGTTTCGGCGTCCCGGTACTGGCACATGAAATCCGCAGTTCGTTTCACCAGTTGCCGGTACAGGGGCTTGATGAAGTCCAGGTCCCGGTACAGGACGAAGTGCTGCCACAAGGCCCAAACCACCAGGGCGGTGGAATCCTCCTGGATGGGCAATTGGGCCTGGCCTTCGTGGTACCACGGGTGCCAGGATGAGGCCAGGGTGCCGTCGGGGTTGAACTTATGCAGCAAGCACCCCTCCGGCTGCAGGAGCCCGGAGATGAACTGAAAGAAATTTCGAGCCGCGGACGGATGGCCGGCCTGGTCCAGGGCGTAGGCCACCAGGGCGCCGTCCCGGGGCCAAATGTAGGAGTACGTATCCCGGTTGAAGTAGACCACATCGGAATCATTGGCGGCCAGGATGCCACCCTGCCAGTCGACCTGAGTCCGCACTACCAGGAGGCTGCGCCGGTACAATTCCGCCACCGGCTCCGGCAGTTGGTCCAAGCCCGGGGATTCTTTCCGAACCCATAAGCGCCAGTAATCTTCGGTGCGTTTGAGGTGCCCCCGGGGGTGCTTGTGTTTGATGAGGGAGTCCAGGCGCAAGACGTCTTCCCAGCTTTGGCCCGCGACCAGCCAGTAGTAAGCCTGGCCCGATTCATACGGCGGCAGGGTCAACGTCAGGCCGATAACCGAATCCACCGAACCCTGGGCTATGGGATTTCCGGAGAGCACGCCGTCTTCGGCATCCTTGAAAGTGCCTTCCAGACCCCCGGAATCTTTTTGCCCCACGGCATACTGGCTCAGCCCCTCCCCCTCCCCGGCCATACCGCCGGCCAGGAAGTAGCGAGCGCCCTTGTAGTGGATGACCGCGCCGGTCTTGGGATCGAAGCCTGCGGTGTTTCCCAACTCATTGCCATAGATGCCCAGGTCAAGGGTAAAGAAGAGGCGGATTTCCCGGGGCTGCGGCGAGATGTTGGTTACCACGATTTCCCGGAGATAAATGTCCTCATGGAAATCCACCGCATCGCGGCACGTGAGGGCCACTCCGAGGCCGGCATGGGAGAGCTGGACGTCGGTCACTAAGGTGTCCGGCAGATAGCGCAGCTCCCGCTTCCACTCCGGCCCCACCCAGGAAAACTGGCCGTCAACCCACACCCCTGAGCGGCAAAACTTGCCGCTGACGTGATTTTCCAGGCCCACATGAGGGTAATAAAGCTCCCGGATGCAGTAGTTTTGGTCAAAGCAGATAAGCAGTTTGCCGTTACCTACGGGGAGGTCGCGAGGCATGGTTTTGTCCTTCCATAATGACGTCAGTATATCTTTCTCTAATTTAGCCGAGTCGAGGTCGATTTCCCAGAGAAATGGTGACTTCCGGAACGCTTCAGCGCTTGCCATTTCCTGCCGGTTTGGTAGGATGAGCCCATGAGCACCGCGTTCAGCTTCTTCCTGCGGCTGTTCCTCTGCTTCGTGGGGGCCAGATTTCTCTTGCAGGCCATCGACGTAGAGGGCCGGGGCTACCTGGTCGGCTTGACTATCCTCTTTTTAGTCAATGTTTACTGGTTCAGCTACCTGGTGTTCCGGGACCGCAGGGCTTCTCCGGCCGAGGCGGGCAACGTGCAGGCCCAAAGCCCGATTGATCCCGCGCCCGCCCAGGCAGAGCCCCAAGAAGACCGGGTTCCACCCCAGACCTGAACCGTTTGGGGCGCCAGCAGGTCTGGCGACCTGCGCTTAAAAAATATCCACTGCGGCGGCGGGCTCAGGGTCAGCGCGGTCATGTAAGAAAATTCTCCTGACCTTTAACAAAAGCAAGAGCGCCGACTATGGCGAATTATGGCGGCAGAGCCGTCCTGCCATGGCTGAGATATGAGGTGCAGAGGAACGCCGGCGGTCATTTTTTCCTTGACACTAAATTTGTGAATGTTTTAACATTCAAAAGCTCTAATCCGGTTTTGGGTGAAAACGAAATCCTCTGATGCAATTAACCACACGCTTAACTGAGAAGAAATCTGCCATCCTGGGTCGCTGGCTCACCATGATTTATGAGAGCTATCCCCCCGAGACGGCAATTTTTTTGCGCAAAGAAAAGAACCGCTTCGATAATCCCATGGGATACCGGATCTCCGAGGGACTGGAAGGGTTATACAACGCCCTCATCCAGGACATGGAGAAAGATAAGCTCCTGAATTATCTTGACGAAATTATCCGCATCCGGGCGCTCCAGAATTTTTCGCCCTCCCAGGCCCTGGCCTTCATTTTTTTATTGAAGAATGTTATTCGCCAGGAGTTGGCCGACGAAATCCGGAAAGAAAACCTGGGGGCGGAGGTTCTGGAGTTGGAGTCTTGCATCGACGGCCTGGCCCTCTTGGGATTCGATGTTTACACCAAGCGCCGGGAGAAGATCTCCGAAATCAAGGCCGACGAGGCGAAAAGAAGGGTCAGCGGGTTAATGCGCAAGGCAGGCCTCGACGACGAAGGCCTAATGTAGGTATTGGTAGCAACCGGTTAACTGAAACGAGGTGACAGTGCATGGATTTTTTTAAGCGTCATTTCTTTGTGGCCTTGGCTGCGGTCTTGGGACTGATATTGATCGCCTATGTGGGAGTTAAAGGCAATCTGCAACTCCTGTTCGGGGTGGTAGTGCCCTACATGGCCGCGCTCATCTTTGTGGAGGGCCTCATCTACCAGGTCATCCAGTGGGCTCGGTCACCGGTGCCGTTTAGGATTCCCACCACCGGCGGCCAGGGGCGGACCCTGCCCTGGATCGAGAGGGACCTGGGAGAGAAGCTGGACAATCCCTCGGACTTCAAGTATCTGATGGGGCGTATGGCCCTGGAAGTCTTGGCCTTTCGGAGCCTGTTCCGGAACCTGAGAACGGAATTGGTCAAGGACCCGGACAACCCCGAAGGCGCCCGCCTGATTCACTGGTCCTATAAGTGGTTGTGGCTGGGGGCCATCGCCTTCCACTACGCCTTTCTGGTGGTCATCCTGCGCCATCTCCGGTTCTTCATGGAGCCGGTGCCGTATCCCCTCGCGTTACTCACTGAGGTGGACGGCTTCTTCCAGTTCTTCACGCCTGCAGTGTATCTGAGCGGCGTCGTGCTGGTTGTGGCCGTGGCCTACCTGCTGGCCCGGCGGATCACCAACCCCAGCATGCGCTACATCTCTCTGGCGGCGGATTATTTTCCCCTGCTCCTGATTCTGGGCATCGGGATTACCGGCATCCTTATGCGGTACTTCTTTAAGACCGACATCATTGCCGTGAAAGAATTGGCCCTCGGCCTGGTGACCTTGCATCCCAAGATTCCGGCGGTAGCCATCAGCCCTCTCTTTTATGTGCACCTCTTTTTAGTCTGTGCGCTCTTTGCCTACTTCCCCTTCAGCAAGCTGATGCATGCCCCCGGGGTGTTCATGAGCCCCAGCCGGAATATGATCGCCAATAACCGCTGGGTCCTGCATGTCAATCCCTGGAACTATCCCGTCAAGTTCCATCACTATGACGAATATGAAGATAAGTTTAGGGAACCGATGATCGAAGCCGGGATCCCGGTCGAAAAGGAGCAATGAGTTTATGGCCAAAGTTCCGACACCAGCAGAGATACTCCCTGTAAGCTATAAGCCGCCGGAGAAAGGCTGGATGGACGTCAAGCCGGACTTCCGGCCGGGCACCTATTGTAATCCGGCCAGCCCTAAGTGGATGGAATGGATCGACTACCCCTACCCGGCCCCTCGGTCGATCCCCGAGGATAAGTGGGAACTGCCCAAGGATTGGAAGGAAATCGTCCTCCAGGGCATGGAAGACCGGTTGCAGCGCTTCCGGTCCCTGAAGGTCTTTTTCGATATCTGCGTGCGCTGCGGGGCCTGCGCCGACAAATGCCATTTCTTCCTGGGCACGGGCGACCCCAAGAACATGCCGGTCCTCCGGGCCGAGCTCTTGCGGTCGGTTTACCGCCGCTACTTTAAGAAGATCGGCCGGGTCCTGGGTGAAATCGCCGGAGCCCGTGATCTCACCGAAGACGTTATCAAGGAATGGTTTTTCTACCTCTACCAGTGCACCATCTGCCGGCGCTGTTCGCTTTTCTGCCCCTACGGCATCGACATGGCGGAGATGACCCTCCTGGGCCGGGAGTTGCTGGCCTCCATCGGCCTGAATATCGACTGGGCCATGGCTTCGGTGGCTCAGTGTTACGACAAGGGTAGCCACATCGGCGCCACTCCCCAGGCCTTCAAAGACATGGTGGACTTCCTGGCCGAGGAAAATGAGCGCATCACCGGCATTAACACTATCCCTTCAATTAACCGTAAGGGCGCTGAGGTCCTCTTTGTCATGCCCTCCGGCGACTACTTCGCCGACCCCGGCACCTTTACAATGATGGGCTATCTGCTGTTGTTCGAGCACATCGGCCTGGACTACACGCTCAGCACCTACGCCGCGGAAGGCGGCAACTTTGGCTGGTTCATCTCCCACGAGATGGGCAAACGCTTGAACGCCAAGATCTACCATGAAGCCAAGCGTCTAGGCGTGAAGTGGATCCTGGGCGGCGAGTGCGGCCACATGTGGCGGGTGTGCAACCAGTACATGCCCACCTGGTGGGGGCCGGTGGACTTCCTGGAGAAACCGGTATCCCCCATCACCGGCACCAAGTTCGAGAACGCCGCGGTCCACAAGATGGTGCACATCTCCGAATTTACCGCCGACCTGATCCATCACGACAAATTGAATCTGGATCCCCAGCGCAACGCCCATATCAAGATGACCTTCCATGATTCCTGCAACACCGCCCGGGGCATGGGAATCTTGGAAGAGCCGCGTTACATCATCAACAACGTGTTGCCCGAGGGTAACTTCGTGGAGATGCCCCCCAACACTATCCGGGAGAAGGCCTTCTGTTGCGGCAGTTCCAGCGGCATCAACGCCAACGAGAACATGGAACTCCGTATGCAAGGCGGCTTCCCCCGGGCCAACGCCGTGCGGTTCGTCCACGAAAAGTACGGGGTGAACCACTTGGGCTGCATCTGCGCCCTGGACCGGGCCACCCTGCCTACCCTGCTGCAGTACTGGGTGCCGGAAGTAGAGATCACCGGCATCACCGAACTGGTGGGCAATGCCCTGATATTCCCGGACGAGTTGGAGCGTACCACTGATCTCCGTGACCGCGACCTGGTAGGCTTTGGTGAGGCGGAGGAAGGCGGGGAGGAAGAGGAATAATATGGCCGACTACAAAAACGAATTCGGGGTTTTTGGGGAGCGTCCGAAGGTCGAGAAGAAGCTCTTCGATCGCAACAGGGTCATCGCCGGCTTGGTCATCTTCGTCGTGCTGATCACCATCCCGTTATGGCAAAACCTGGGGAAAACGGTGGCCGCGCCGGCGCCTAGCCTGGATACGCCGATTATTAAACAATTGGCGGCGAAGGACAAGAAATGCGTGATGCCCACGGACTGGATGCGGGCCAACCACATGCAGATGCTGGTCGATTGGCGGGATAACGTGGTCCGCGATGAGGAGCAGAAGGTTACCGTCAAACGGGGCCGGGAATTTGTGTCGCCCGACGGGAAGAAATACCTTGCCAGTCTGACCAATACCTGCATGGAGTGTCACTCCAACAAAGCCCAATTTTGCGATCAATGTCACAACTATGCTGCGGTAGTGCCTAACTGTTGGGGGTGCCACCAGGAAACAGGCAAGAAGCTGGCGGAGGCGAAGTGATGGGTATGGACAGAAGAGAATTCATCAGAATAGCCGGACTCTCCACCCTCCTGGGACTGGGAGGCAAAGGGGCCTTCGAATTATTGAACCCCGGCAAGGTGGACGCGGAAATGTTGCCGGAGCCGAAAGCCTTGCATGGCAAGCGCTGGGCCATGGTGGTGAATCAAAAGAAGCTGGATGATGCCACCGCCCAGCGGTGTGTGGCCGCGTGTAACCGGACCCATAATGTCCCGGATTACCTCAATCCTCCGGATGACAAGCTGAAACTTCTCCCCGAGGTAGCCCAGCGCTACGAGATCAAATGGATCTGGACCGATCATTTCCACAATGTCTTCCCCGGTCAGGAGTCGCCTCAGCTTGCGGAAAAAGTAGAGCACATGAATTTCCTCACGCTCTGCAATCACTGCGCCAATCCTCCGTGCGTCCGGGTGTGCCCCACTAAGGCTACCTTCCAGCGGGAAGACGGCATCGTCATGATGGACATGCACCGCTGCATCGGCTGCCGCTTTTGCATGGCCGGCTGCCCCTTCGGCGCCCGCAGCTTTAATTGGCGCGACCCGCGCCCGTATATCAAAGAGCTCTACCCCGGCTATCCCACCCGGGAAATCGGGGTAGTGGAAAAGTGTACCTTCTGCGCCGAGCGCCTGGCTCAGGGGTTGATGCCGGCCTGTGTGGAAGCGTCCAGTGGAGCCTTGATCTTTGGAGACCTGAAGGATGAGAAGTCCCAGGTGCGGGAGTACCTCCGGAAGTACTTCACCATCCGGCGGAAGGCCCATCTCGGTACGGACCCGCAAGTTTACTACATCGTGTGAGGTAGGTCATGCTTGAAAAGGCTCTGATCGGTACGAAACGGTACTATGGATTGCTGGCGATCCTGGCGGGCATCTTCGCGCTGGGTTTTTTCTTCTATTTGAAGCAGTTACATGTAGGTTTGGGCATCACCGGTATGGGCCGGGACGTCTCCTGGGGGTTCTACATCTCCCAGTTCACCTACCTGGTCGGCGTGGCGGCCTCGGCAGTCATGGTGGTGTTGCCTTACTACCTCCACAATTACAAGGCCTTCGGCCGCGTGACCATCCTGGGTGAATTCCTGGCGGTGGCCGCAGTGTCCATGTGCGTCACGTTCGTCCTGGTTGACATGGGACGTCCAGACCGGGTCTTCAACGTCTTTAAGTACCCTACTCCCGGTTCGGTCATGTTTTGGGACATAATCGTCTTAAACGGTTATCTTGTCCTCAATATCCTGATCGGCTGGAACGTCCTGGAATGCGAGCGTCATTCGATCGCGCCGCCCAAATGGGTCAAGTTCCTGAGTTATGTGTCCATCCCCTGGGCTGTTTCCATTCACACGGTAACCGCCTTCCTATACGCTGGCCTGCCGGGACGGGGCTATTGGCTCACCGCCATCCTGGCGCCCCGCTTCCTCTCTTCGGCCTTTGCCGCAGGGCCGGCGCTGCTTATCCTGCTGTGCCTGCTGGTCCGCAAATACAGCAAGTTTGATCCCGGCAAAGAGCAGATTCAGTCGCTGGCCAAGGTCGTCACCTATGCCACCTTGATTAACGTGTTCTTCTTCTTCTGCGAAGTCTTTACGGTGTTCTACAGTCAGCTCCCCGACCATATGGCCCATTTCAAGTACCTGTTCGTCGGCCTCGACGGCAAAGGCCAACTGGTTCCGCTCATGTGGTTCTCCATCGTGGGTATGACCGTGGCAGCCTTATTCCTGGTCAACCCCAAGCTCCGGAAAAACGAGAGCACCCTGGCGGCGCTATGCGGCTTGGTGATCATCACCACCTGGCTCGACAAGGGGTTGGGGCTGATGACCGGTGGGTTCGTGCCCAATCCCATGGAGCACGTCACCGAGTACTGGCCCACCGCGCCCGAAGCCCTCATCGCCCTGGGCATTTGGGCCATGGGGTTCTTGATCCTTACCTTGCTTTACAAGGTAGCGGTTTCCATTAAAGAAGAAATCAAGGCATAGGGGTGCCTGACTTTTATGCTAAAGGGAGGTGAAACGTAATGGCCTGGCGTGTCGAAGTGGATACCGATAAGTGCACTGGCGATGAAGAGTGCGTCAACGTTTGTCCCGTAGGCGTGTTCGAGATGCAAGACGAGAAAGCCGTGCCGGTGAATGAAGATGAGTGCCTGGGTTGCGAGAGCTGCATAGAAGTCTGCCCCTCGGGTGCCATCACTATAACTGAAACCTAAGCCAATTTGGCAGACCCCAAGGCGTCGATCTGACCACCAGGTCGGCGTCTTGTTATGTTTGAAAAGACGTGTTGGAAAGGCGGACCTCAAGGGTCCGCCCTCAAATGGGCGCACATTTAGGTGTGTTGCTACCAGAAAATTGGGAGGGGAATCTCATGGGTTGGGAAGTTGAAATCGATGCCGATAAGTGCACCGGCGACGAAGAGTGCGTTAATATTTGCCCCGTGGGCGTGATCGAGATGCAAGGCGACAAAGCCGTGGCGGTTAATCTCGATGATTGTTTGGGTTGCGAGAGTTGTGTCGAGGCCTGCCCCTCGAGCGCCGTTACCGTGACTGAAACTTGAACTGATTATTTTGTGCCAATGAAAAACGCCGGCCTGACTGCAGACCGGCGTTTTTTGTTGGCGACTGACTGAAGGGTAGGGGGCTTCCCGCGGCCTCTCACTAAATGGACGTGGTTGCCTCGCGCTAAGGCTGGCTCACGGTGAGCTCTGACGGCTCTTAGTCTTAGTAAAGCCTGCCCGGACTACTTAGTATAGGGATTGACCAAGTGGACGGGCACCGGTGATTTGGCCAGCACCTTTTGGGCCACACTGCCGAAATCGGCGCTTTTCTGGTCCAGCTCGTCATGGCCGCGGCCATGGCTGGTCATGACCAGCATATCGGCTTTGGTGGCCTTGGCCGCCTTCAGGATCTCGGCGGCGGCGTCTCCTTGCACCAGCTTGACCTCGATATTGGGGCAGGCTTTCAATTCCTTTTCGCACACCGACTCCAATTGTTTTTTAGCCTGCTTCAATTCCCAATCCTGGAAATGGTGCACTTGCACCTCAGAAGGATCACCATAGGCCAGTAAATGCGACATTAAATCCACCCCTACATACAAGAGGATGACTTTGGCCTTATACCTGTCGGCGAGTGAGGACACATGCTTGGCGGCCTTGATCGAATTCTTGGACAAATCTGTGGGCCAGAGGATGGTGCGTACTTCCATCGAAGACCTCCCTATAAGAGCGTTTTTGGTTTTGCGTTTTTGGTTTTTGGTTAAAATAAAACAGAATTGCAATAAGTTTCATATTGAGCTTAATGCATTTTGAAGCGAACATTGGAAATAATATAAGCATAACATCCCAAATTTGGAAGGGTTTTTATAATTTTTCCCCGCTTTTTCCTGACCAAAAACCAAAAACCCAAACTAACCCAGCTGACGCTTCCGCAGGCGTATGGATTTAGGAGTAACCTCCACCAGCTCATCGTCGTTGATGAATTCCATGGCCTGCTCCAGGGTGAACTGGCGAGACGGCACCAGGCGCAGGGCCTCGTCAGTGTTCGCGGCCCGGATGTTGGTCTGTTTCTTCTCTTTGGTGATGTTCACCACCATGTCATCCGGCCTGGTATTTTCGCCTACAATCAACCCCCGGTACGCCGGGTCGCCCGGCTTCACGAAAATGGTGCCCCGGGGCTGCAAGTGGAAAATGGCATAGGCCACGGCCTTACCCGGCCGATCGGATACGAGGACACCGTTGATCCGTCCGACGATTTCTCCCACATAGGGGGTGGTACCCACGAGAAGAGCGTTCAACAGTCCCGTCCCCCGAGTATCGTTTAAGAACTGCCCGCGAAAGCCAATGAGGCCCCGGGAGGGGATTTCAAATTCCAGGCGGACCCGGCCGGAGCCATGATTGACCATCTTGGTCAGCCGGCCCCGGCGGGCGCTCAACTTTTCCGTGACAATCCCCACGAACTCCTCGGGAATATCCACTACCGCCAATTCCAGGGGCTCCACAACTTTGCCGTCGATCTCCTGGGTGACGACCTTGGGCTTGGACAGCGACAGTTCAAAGCCTTCCCGGCGCATCATTTCGATGAGCACTGCCAGTTGCAGCTCTCCCCGGGCGCTAACTTTGAAGGCATCCCGGGTTGCCGCCGGCTCCACCCGAATGCTGACGTTATAGAGCACTTCCTTGTCCAGGCGCTCCTTGATGTGCCGGGAGGTTAAGTGGCGGCCTTCTTTGCCGCCCAAGGGTGAAGTATTCACCGAGAAAACCATGGAGATGGTGGGCTCTTCCACGGTGATCACGGGGAGGGCCCGCGGGTCAATGGGGTCACCCAGGGTATCTCCGATGAAGGCCTCGGGGACCCCGGCCAATGCGGCGAGATCCCCGGCTTCGAGGAGTTCTCGAGAGGTGCGTTCCAGGCCATCAAAGCTATACAACTGGCTGAGATTGGCCTTGCCGACCATCCGGCCCTGTTTGAGCAGCGCCACTTCCTGGCCATGGCGCAGCGCCCCATTGACGATTTTCCCCACCGCGATGAGGCCAACGTAGTCGCTGTAATCCAGGTTGGTGACCAGAAACTGCAGGGGCGCTTCCGGGTCATAGGTGGGGGCCGGGATGCCCTTCAGGATCGTTTCAAACAGGGGGACCAGGTCCAGGCCCTGGCCGTCGGGTTCGGTGAGGGCGATCCCGGCCTTGGCGTTGGTGTAGACCACGGGGAATTCCAACTGCTCTTCGGTGGCATCCAAATCGATGAACAGATCATAAACTTCGTTCAGGACTTCCTGGATGCGGCGGTCGGGCCGGTCAATTTTATTGATGACCACGATGGCAGGCAACCCCTGCTCCAGGGCCTTGCCCAGGACGAACCGGGTCTGGGGCAGGGGCCCTTCGGTGGCGTCCACCAGGAGCAGGACGCCGTCCACCATGTTCAGGGTGCGCTCCACCTCGCCGCCGAAATCCGCGTGCCCCGGCGTATCCACGATGTTGATCTTGACGCCCTTATAGATAATGGCCATGTTTTTGGCCATGATGGTGATACCCTTTTCCCGCTCCAGGTCCATGCTGTCCATGACCCGTTCCACCACCTGCTCATTTTCCCTAAAAATGCCGCTCTGCCAGAGCATGGCATCCGCCAGGGTGGTTTTGCCATGATCCACGTGGGCAATGATGGCCAGGTTGCGTAAGTCTTCCCGTACACTCATAAACTCTCCGATAATTCCACCAAGACTAAGGGCACGGCAAACCGTGCCATAAAATATAGAGCGGGCCGTGCCGCCTTGTAGGACGCGTCCTACGCACCACAGAAAAGCACCGGCGGGACGCCTGTGCTACCGATTATCAAGAATTTTTCACAAGAGATGACAGCGTTCCGGGCCGGACATTATTCCCCATCCGGTGGCTCTGGGCTGGCTGTGGTCCGCGGCAAATTCCCGTCAATAATCTTTTCAATCTTTTATTATAAACCTGAATCTCCGTATTCACAAGATGCTTTTTGGAGGAGCAGGTCCTAAGCTGGCCAACCACAGCTGGGAAAAGGGGGAATACATACCACCAAGTTGCGCAAAATAAGGACACCGGGATTGTTGCCCGGTGTCCTTATAGAAATCTGGAGTAGTCCTTAACAGCCTTCGGATCGAGGCATGAGATGCACTTCGGTGATCGAAATTTAGCTCATTCCGCCGGCAGGCCTATTTCCGTCTTGAACGTGCCCAGGCCGATTTCATCAATGATCTTGCCCAGGCGCTTTTTCTTGCCGGCTTTTTCGAACCACTCCAACACCCGCTCAGCCAGGGAGAGCGCCTCCGCATCCGTCAGGTCTATGGCAATGACATCCGCCAGGCGGGGTTTCAGCCCCGAGGCGAACCCGCCGGCCAGCATCCGCCAACCCTTGGGCGCGCCCACCAGCCCCAAATCCTTGATAACGGATTCAGAACAATTGTTGGGGCATCCCGAGACTCCGATCTTGAACTTATACGGCAAGGGCATGCCGTGATACTTTTTGTCGAGGTGCAGCCCCACCCCCACCGCGTCTTGCTGGCCAAACCGGCAGAAGGTGGTGCCAGGACAGATCTTGATGGAACGCACGCACAGTCCGATGGCCGCGCCGGGCACCAGGCCCAACTCCTGCCACACCTGGTCCAGGTCTTCGGGCTTGAGCCCCACCAGGGCGAACCGTTCAGCCGAGGTCAGTTTGATCACCTTGACGCCATATTTATCCGCCACGTCGGCCAACCGGCGCAACAGGTTAAAATCGGTGATAATCCCGCCGGGAATATGAGGCGCAACAGCATAGGTTTCTTTATCGCGCTGCACAATGGCGCCCTTTTCCAGAATATCTTCAGCCATGAATTTCCTCCTGTCAGAAATAAAAAATATCAGGTAATATTAATTCTTGGCGATTATATACTTAACAAATGCATTTCCCCAGAATATATATAGGAAATTACATAATTAAATTAAAAAAGTTCGCCCGCGCAAGATAGATATATAATGCAAGTTACTTTAATGTAAAGGGTTAAAATCTTGAGCGAAGCATTTACAGACCCCAAATTCCATGACGAGAATGCCGCCCGTCGTGCCGGACAGTAGTGGTCTCGGGATAAGGTTAAGCATCTGATGCGAGATTGTGTGACAATGGGCCATAGTCCGAATTCTCTTTTCTATTTAATAACTGATACGCAAACTCATTTTAAGCAAGTCCATGGATCTAATGGACTTTTCTTAATCAGTTAGCCGGACAGTACTGTTTCATATGAAATATTTTTCGTATATCGGTAAATTATCTTTACTTAATCGACTTGCCTTTTATTCTCTGTTGGGGTCTAGCGCCTTTACTATCATCTTATGGTCTCCAAATATTTTAGGGAAGCACCTTGGTCACTGGACAAAGGTCTATATCCACATATTCCCTTTGGTTATAGTGTTTTTGGCTTACTCCTGGCAAGTAGTGACGAGCAGAAAACATCGTTTGGTAATAATATTAATGGTCTCGATAATTATTTTGGGAATAGTTAATGTTGTGTTGAGCGATGAAGTCTCTAGGTCGATTCCGGAAATGCGAATCTTCTTGGTTACCGGTATCTTTGGATTATGGCCTTCAATGTTTTTGATAAACACCGGCCACCGGCGCCAAGTGTTCGACTGGTTCTGTTGTGGGTGCCTGGCCATTATCGTGCCGGTGGAAATTATCTTCTGGTTGATTGGGAACTATTATAGTTCGTTTCAGATCTTTACGTTGCATCCGATCCCCTTAGGAACTCTTATAATCCTGCTGTCACCCGGCCCCATTCACCTGCTCGTATCAAAAAGTTTCAAAGTGAATCTGTTCAGCTTGTTATTGGTCTCCTCAAGCCTCATGCTGATTTTTGTTACCCACAAGCGCAGCACCTGGATTGCACTGACCGTCATGTTAGTGCTGGCGATAGTTTTCCTGACTCGCCGCCGCCGCTGCCTTCTGGCAACCCTACTGGTGGTTGCGGCCCTGATCCTATCTGTTCAAGCCAAGCGTTTTTATGACCGCCTCGACCCCAGCGTCAATCGTTATGCCAGCGTCCTGCAACGCGTGGAGCTCTATAACTTTGCCCTGCACATTTGGGAAACCCACCCGCTTATGGGTATCGGCTTACGCCCTTTAACTCATGCCAGGTACTTAAAAGATTACCATCAATATAATAAGAATCTTATAGATTTTAGTCAAAGTGTCGCAAAGCTCCAAACCTTAGACAATATGGTGCTTACTGCCATCGTAGAACTGGGCAGCTTGATGACCTTAGCATACTTGGGACTGGTCATCGTTATCATGGTAAGATATGGTCGAGCCTTGTGGTCCACTCCGGCAACCAGCTTCACGGATTGGTACCGGATGCTTGTCCTGGTCGGCCTAGCCATCCATTCCATGAGCTACGACTCCCTCCTCTTCCCTCCGGTTAATTGGATTTTTCACATCCAGCTGGGGATCATGGCCGGCTACCAGACCGCCGAGAAGGCCCTTGGCTCAGAGGCTGGTTTGCGCCATGTTATTACCTGATATTATTCAGGCCATTTAACTGTCCTTGCAAATGCGGGCTTCAAGCCCTAGCGACTGTTCGGGGGGTAACGCCAGGGCGGCGTGGCGGCCCAGCTTCGCACGGTCTCGGGCGACCTGGGTTCTGAAGGGTGGGTGGTATGTCCAAGCTTTTGGGAGAATTACTTTTTTAACAATTTGTGTTATTATGCTGTCGGCGAGAGGATTTGGCGTCAAGAGAAGGAACTTTTGGGGGTTTTCCCCTGGGCAAAGAGGTCCCCAGAACCATTTTATTCTGCGGTGGCCGCGGTTGCCGCATAATCTGGGTTAAAACTCAAGGAATCATTTCATGGCTGCATATAAGGTGTTGGTCACAGGCGGCGCAGGGTATATTGGTTCTACACTGGTTCCTGCCTTATTGAATCAGGGGCATTCGGTAACGGTCCTGGATGCACTCATTTTTAATCAGACTCCTCTGTTGGAATGCTGCAGCAACCCAAAATTCGAGTTTATCCGGGGAGATATCTGTGAGGCAGCCCTAATAGAGAAGCTTATGGCCCGATCGGATATTATTATTCCATTAGCAGCTATTGTCGGTGCTCCCGCATGCAAGAAAAGCCCCACCCATTCCAACTTGGTGAACTATCATGCCAACATGAATATCGTCAAGAAAGTTTCCAAAGACCAGCGGGTGGTATTTCCCACAACCAACAGTGGCTACGGTATAGGCGAGAAGGATGCTTTTTGCACTGAGGAGTCTCCTTTAAGACCTGTTTCTGAATACGGAAGGGACAAAGTAGAAGTAGAGCGGGCTTTTTTGGACAGGGGGAATGCCGTTACTTTTCGGCTTGCCACGGTCTTTGGCATTAGTCCTCGTATGCGGATGGATTTGCTGGTCAATGACTTTACTTATAGAGCTTATAAAGATCGCGCGATTATTCTTTTTGAAGAAAATTTCCGACGTAACTTTATTCATATTTCCGACGTGGCGAGAGCCTTCATTTTTGCCATTGACAACTTCCAGAGTATGCAAGGTGAACCTTTTAACGTTGGTTTGAGTTCCGCTAACCTCACCAAAAAACAATTATGTGAGAAAATTAAGGAACATGTACCCGAATTTTATATTTACTGCGCTCCCATTGGGGAAGATCCGGACAAACGGGATTACCTCGTCAGCAATGATAAAATTGAAGCGCTGGGATGGCTCCCGGTTCATACTTTGGATGACGGTATCAAAGAGTTGCTGAAAGGTTTTCAGATTCTCAATCCCCAGCGCTTTGTCAATGTCTGAGAAATTACCTGGATTGGAATCCATGGCTGCCGTAGTGCTGGCAGGGGGATTGGGAACACGTCTCCGCCCGGTCGTCATGGATCGCCCCAAGGTTTTGGCTGAAGTGGGTGGCCGCCCTTTTCTGGCTTACATTTTAGATCAACTGGACCAAACCGGAATGCGTGAGGTGGTGCTGTGCACCGGTTATATGGCTGAGTCCATTTGGAGAGCCTTTGGTGATAGATTTAGGTCTTTGACGCTCAAGTATTCTGAGGAAATTCAACCGCTCGGAACCGGCGGTGCTTTACGGCAGGCATTGCCATACTGTTTTTCTGATTCGATTTTGGTTCTGAATGGCGATTCGTTTATCAATGCCGATTTAGGTGGCTATTGTGAATGGTTTTATGAAAACGATTTGGAAACGGCAATAC
The DNA here is from genome assembly GCA_041648175.1 of Desulfobaccales bacterium. Classification (NCBI taxonomy): domain Bacteria; kingdom Pseudomonadati; phylum Thermodesulfobacteriota; class Desulfobaccia; order Desulfobaccales; species Desulfobaccales bacterium. The sequence goes on from JBAZPO010000013.1 coordinate 26,247, forward strand.
TTCTCACCATGGTCCCCGATGCTAGTCGCTTTGGGAGAGTGACGGTTAGGGAAGATGGCCTGATTATGCGCTTTGAAGAAAAATCGGGACATCACGATGCTGGACTGATCAATGCTGGGGTTTATATTCTAAAAAAGGATGTGGTGTTATCCATTCCGGAAGGTAGGCGCTTTTCCTTGGAACGGCAACTTTTTCCAAAGTTGACGGGGAAAAGCCTTTATGGATACTTAACTATGGGCAGTTTTATTGACATAGGTACACCGGAATCATATTTATCGGCAGAGGAATTTTTTAAAATAGCAAGATAATTGGCTGGACAAAAGGGAAGTTTGGGGCCAACAAAACGTAACAGGGAATATAGAAGGTCTAACGATGCTTAAGATCAGTTATACTGAAAGGTATGCAAATTAATGATTATCACTAGGACACCCTTTAGAATCTCGTTTTTCGGCGGAGGAACAGATTACCCTTCCTGGTACCTCAAGAATGGTGGAAATGTTCTAGCTACTTCAATCAATAAATACTGTTACATAAGCTGCCGCTACCTGCCTCCTTTTTTTGAACATCGGACTCGCGTAGTCTACTCCAAAATAGAGAATTGTGGGAATCTCGAAGAGATCCAGCATCCGGCGGTACGGGAAACCATGCGCTTTTTGGAAATTGACCGGGGGTTGGAAGTCCATCATGATGGAGACTTGCCCGCCAGGAGCGGTATGGGGTCAAGCTCATGTTTTACGGTGGGCCTTTTGCATGCTCTCTATGCCCTGAGCGGAGTTATGGTCAGCAAGCATCAGTTGGCCAAGGAGAGTATCCATATTGAGCAGAACCTGATTAAAGAAACAGTTGGCTCCCAGGACCAGGTAATGGCCGCTTACGGCGGTCTGAATCATATTATCTTCAACACCACCGGCGAGATTACCATCAGACCTATAATCCTTACCAAAGAGCGCTTGGTAGAACTTTCCTCTCACTTAATGCTTTTCTATACCGGCATCAAACGCACGGCCTCGGATATCGCCAAGACTTATGTGACAGATATCGAAAGCAAAGGGGAAAATCTCTGTATCATGAATGAGTTGGTCCAGGAGGCCCTCTCGGTTTTAAGTGGCAACCGGTGTATCTGCAACTTTGGAGAGTTACTCCATAAGACGTGGATGCTAAAGAAGAAATTGAGCCCTCAAATCTCCAATGGCCATGTTGATCAGCTTTATGAGCGGGCTCGGTCGGATGGAGCCATTGGGGGCAAGATCACCGGGGCTGGCGGTGGTGGATTCTTACTGCTTTTCGTCCCTCTTTCGGCGCAAGCACGGGTAAGGAAGGCCTTGAAGGAATTGATTTATGTTCCATTTGCCTTTGAATCCTCAGGCAGTCAAGTTATCTTCTACGAACCAAGCAAAGAGGATTATGCCGCTTTAGATCGAGACCGTGCTACTAATCCAATTACTCCTTTCAGGGAACTCATCCCACAATAGTCAAAGGCAAATTCCTTGGATTTGAATAGCGAATTATTACGACGCTTGTATTATGAGATGTTGCGAATCCGCCTGCTTCAGCTCCGGATAGAATCGCACTATCTGGAAAACGAGATGAGAACCCCCATTCACCTGTACATTGGTCAGGAGGCCGTGGCAGTGGGAGTATGCGCCAACTTGAGCCGAGAGGACTATATCAACAGTTCTCATCGCAGCCATGGGCACTATCTGGCCAAGGGTGGAAACCTTAAGGCCCTGGTGGCCGAACTTTACTGCAAGGAGACCGGCTGTTCCAAAGGGCGCGGGGGATCCATGCACCTGGTGGACGTCTCCGTGGGGCATTATGGGAGTTCCTCCATCGTCGGCGGCGGTATTCCTATCGGCACAGGGATGGGGCTATCTATTAAGATGAAAAAACGGACCAGCGTGAGTGTCATTTTCTTTGGTGACGGGGCGGCAGATGAAGGCGTCTTTTATGAGAGTGTCAATTTTGCCATCCTGAAGAAGCTGCCGGTATTTTTTGTATTAGAAAACAACCACTATTCTGTCTGTTCCCACGTTTCATCCCGTCAGGCCGGTGACAATCCTTTCCATGCTATGCCGGAGGCATCACTGCTAACCGGGAAGGTAGACGGTAACGATGTCGTGGAGGTTTATCGAACCGCCGGGGAAGCAGTGCAGCGCGCCCGGAATGGCCTGGGTCCATCCTTCATAGAATATCAAACTTATCGATTGCGCGGTCATGCCGGAGTCCCGTCCCAAGATGCCCAAGGATATCGGACTTGTGAAGAAGTTGAAAAATGGGAAGCCCGTTGTCCCATCAAGTCCATGCAACAAAAGCTTCTCGATACCGGAGTAATCTCTCCTGCCGAAATTGACGCGATGAAGAAAAGGATTGAGGATGAACTGGATGACGCCTTTTCTGCCGCCAGGAAAGACCGGCTTCCCCCAAAGGAAGACCTGCATCATTATCTTTTCTGTGAGTAAACAATAGTGCCTTGGTCCAAGATAAAATATGACATAGGCGAACCTGACCAATTCAGTCAGTGTCGCCAAGAACATCGGATTCTCAGCTATGTGGAAGCCGTGCGGGAAGGGTTATTTCAGGCCTTAAGCGCTGACCCTAACGTGTTTGTTATGGGGCAAGATGTAGACGCTCCCGGCGGCATGTTCGGCATTACTCGTGGTCTCCACGCAGAGTTTGGCGGGGAGCGGGTATTTGACACGCCCTTGGCGGAGAATGCCTTAACAGGGGTGGCGGTAGGTGCGGCGATTGCTGGTATGCGGCCGGTCTATTTACACAACCGGCCAGATTTTTTGTTGCTGGCAATGGATCAACTGGTCAACCATGCGGCAAAATGGTCCTATATGTTCGGGGGCGCGGTAAATGTCCCATTGGTGATCTGGACCTGCATAGGTCGGGGATGGGGATCTGCGGCTCAACACTCCCAGGCTTTGCAGGGGCTGTTCATGCATGTTCCGGGTCTAAAATTAATTATGCCCAGCACCTGTTATGACGCCAAGGGCCTGCTCCTGGCGGCCATCGCCGATCCCAATCCGGTCCTCATCATGGAGCACCGGCTGAATTTTAGACAAAAAGGCAAAGTCCCCCCAGAAATTTACCAGGTGCCCATAGGTAAAGGAGTGGTTAGGAGAAATGGCCGGGATGTCACCGTGGTGGCCACCTCTCATCAAGTTTTGGAAGTTTTTAACATTGCCCAGGAGCTGACAGAGGAGGGAATCGAGGTGGAAATAATCGACCCTATGACGCTTCGTCCCCTGGACAAGGATATCATCCTCAACTCCGTGGCCAAAACTGGGCGTTTAGTCATAGTTGACACGGGCTGGAAAACGGCAGGGGTTGGTGCCGAGATCGGGGCCATGGTTGCTGAAGAAGCTTTCCCATATCTTAAGGCGCCCCTTAAGCGAGTTGCGACCCCTGATTTGCCAACCCCGGCGGGATTTACCCTGGAGCAGGCTTTCTATACCACCGCGGAAGATATTAAGGAAGCCATCTGCGCTGTGGTTGATTATCATCCACGGGTTGCAAGGTAAATAATCGTTCCAGGAAGGTAACCCGGAACCTGGCTGCATTGCCGCATGGTTCCGCCTAGTAAGGAATACTATCCATGGCCAAGAAGATTAAAGTTCCTTTCGGCACCATCTCGATACCAGAAAAGTCCAAGGAGCTGATTCTCCAGACTTTGGGAGCCAAGCGCATCTCCAGCGGCAAATATGTCCGGGAATTTGAGGAGAAGTTTGCCAAGCTGCTGGGGGTTGAAGAGGCGGTGGCCGTGAGCAGCGGGACCGACGCCGATATCCTGGCTTTGGCTGTACTCCATGACTTCGGGGCGCAACGGGATGACGAAGTTATTATCCCGGCACTCAGCTTTGTCGCCACCGGCAACGCCGTGGTGCATGCGAGATTCAAGCCGGTGTTCGTGGATATTCGGCGGGACACCTTAAATATTGACCCAGATTTAATTGAAGCCGCCATTACTGACAAGACCAAGGCGATAATGCCGGTGCATCTCATGGGCAAACCGGCGGATATGGATAAAATCAATGCCATCGCCAAGAAGCATGGGCTTTTTGTTGTTGAGGATGCAGCAGAAGCGCACGGGGCTTTATATAAAGGAAAACCCGTGGGCACGCTGTCTGACATGGCTGCCTTCAGTACTTATATAGCCCACATTATCACCACGGGAGAAGGGGGCATTGTCGTTACACATCGTGAAGACTTTGCCGAAATTCTGCGCTCGCTTCGTTCCCACGGCCGGGCTTGCAAATGTAAACAATGTACGATCAATCTTGCCTCAAAGTACTGTTCCAAACGTTTCGAAGGCAATGGTGGTGAAGATATTCGCTTTATTTTCGAAAGAATCGGTTACTCCTGCAAGATGAATGAGCTTGAAGCGGCCATCGGGATCGGGAACATTGACCTTTATTATGAAATCTTGGAGAAGCGCCGGCAGAACCTGCTCTATGTGCTCAATAGATTTGAACAGTTCAGCCCGTATCTCTTTACAATCAAAGAGGAACCCCACGAACAAATAGGACCCCATGCCATACCAATAATCTTGCAGAGAGAAGCACCGTTTACCCGAGCTCAGTTAACTGAGCACCTCGAAAAAAATGGTATCGAAACGAGAACGTTATTTACGTCGATGCCTACCCAATGTCCGGGATTCAATTATTTGGGCTATCAATTGGGGCAGTTTCCAAACGCCGAATATATGGGTAAAAATGGCATACACATCGGAGTTCACCAAGATTTAGGCCTGCCAGAAATGGAATATGTTTTGGAGCAAATAAGGTTATTTTTAGAAAAACATTTAAAATGATCTTTTTGCAGAATGAACTTTTTTGCAAGATCAAGTCAAACCTGAAAATCAAGGCCTTTTACGGCACCTCCAAGAATGCCGGGCTCATCCAAATCTGGACCGCTCTGATCGCTTGCCTGCTCCTGGTTTGGCTCAGGTTCAAGAGCAAAGCGGGCTGGGGGCTCCTGGAACTACCCGCCTGGCCCAAACCATGCTTCTGGAGCGCCTGGACCGGTGAGCGATGCTTGGTCTCCGGGATCCAGATGACTGATAATCTTTACTATTCAATAAGCGTGCTGGACAGCAGTGACACCCTATAATAATTTAATACAAGGCAGGTTTTTCATTTATATTGACAGCGAGGAGAACTCATTGATAAAATTAATCAAGCCTAAGGGCTTACGTGGGTTCACTAAAGAGCAATTTACTTATGTTACCAACGCCCTCGGAAGAATTGCCTAACCTGCCCTGGTATATAATCCACACCCACAGCCGTTACGAAGTCATGGTCGAAGCAGGCCAGCCAGTCTTTCCTTATTCAATAGGCAAAGAAGCCTAAGATAGTAACTCTATGATTCGCGCCTACATTCAAGCCCGCATGAGTTCCGAGAGATTTCCAGGAAAAGTTCTGGCTCCACTGGGAGGCAAGCCGATAATTGCCAGGGTTATAGCTCGAGTAACCCAGGTAATCCCCTCGGAGATGGTGGTGGTGGCCACCAGCCAGGAAGAGTCAGACGATCCACTGGCGTACTACCTAAGGGGAAATGGCATTCAGGTTTTTCGGGGGCCACTTGACAATGTATTTTCCAGGTTTCAGCTGTGCTTGAGGGAATTTCCTTGCACATGGTTTTTCCGGATTTGTGCCGACAGCCCGTTCCTGGACAGCTCCTTGATGCAGAAGATTATGAACTATTGCGACCGAACACAGGTGGATCTGGTGACCAATGTCTTCCCGAGAACATTTCCGCCGGGGAGGAGCCTGGAAATGGTGAATTCGAAACCTTTCGCAGCCATTGACTCCGCTAATCTGACTAAGGAGGAACAGGAGCACCTGACTCAGGTTTATTATAATCATTCCGACAGATTTAAGATAATCAACCTCGAATCCGGCAACCCGGCCCTGGCTAAAGAAAGTTTCAGCGTGGATACCATTGAGGACCTGAAACGTTTGGAAAGAGTTTTATGACTCCAAGGCAAGGGAAAATCGGGGTTGCCGTAGTTGGACTGGGGATCGGTGAGCAGCATGCCAGGGCTTATCTCAGGACTGGCAGGTGTGAACTTCGCTGGCTTTATGACCTGGACTTGAAAAAAGCCAGGCGCTTGACAGGCGAATTTGAGAGAGGTAAGGTTGCAGAAGATTACGGAGCCATTCTCCAGGACCCGGAAGTTCAGATTGTCTCCATAGCTTCCTATGATGATGCGCATTTTGAGCAAGTGGTCGAGGCCTTGAAGGTCGGCAAAAGTGTTTTTGTGGAAAAACCCTTGTGCTGCACAGTTGAGGAGTTGCGGATAATTAAGCGGGCCTGGGCGAAGCAGCATGGAAAAGCAAAATTATATTCCAATTTGGTTCTACGAGCCGCCCCCGTCTACCGATACTTGAAGCAACTGATCGAAGCCGGTGAATTGGGGAAGATTTACTCTCTTGATGCAGATTACCTTTACGGCAGATTGGATAAAATTACTCATGGCTGGCGCAAAGATGTAGTGGATTATTCGGTGATACTGGGTGGAGGAGTGCACCTGGTGGATCTTATGTTGTGGCTTACCGGAGAAAGGCCAGTTAAGGTTTTAGCCCTTGGCAATCGAATCTGCAGCCAGGGGACCGACTTTCGTTATATGGACAACGTTGAAGCTATGTTACAGGCCGGCAACGGTATGATCGGGCGAATCACCGCCAACTTCGGCTGTGTTCACCCGCATCAACATGTGATACGGGTATTTGGGACCAAAGGGACTTTTATTTACGATGACCAGGGACCCAGGCTGCAGATGAGCCGCGACCCTGGGAGCCCCGCTAAGGTCATGGGTTTGGCGACCCTACCCGCTACCAAGGGAGATCTGATTCCCAATTTCGTAAAATCGGTAATGCTGGATGAAAACATGGAGGCCGAGACACAACATGAATTTGATGTAATAAGCGTTTGTGCGGCCATTACCCAAGCGCTAATGTCTGGGGAGGCCTTAAAGGTTGAATATGTATGACACAGTATCGTAGCATTCCATTTGGACGCCCGTGGATCACCGACGAAGAGCGCAGTGCCGTAATGGAAGTACTTCACGGCCACATCCTAACCCATGGCCCCCAGTGCAAGGCTTTTGAAACCCAGTTCGCGGCCTTCGTGGGAGATGGGGCCCATTGTGTAACGGTCAGTTCCGGGATGGCAGCTCTACACCTGGCCTATCTCCACTTTGGCATCGGGGATGGAGACGAAGTGATCGTGCCAGCGCAAACCCACGTGGCCACGGTGCATGCGGTGGAGTGGGTAGGCGCCAGGCCGGTTTTTGTGGATTGCGACCCGAATACGGGAAATCTGACGGCAGAGGATATTGCCGCGGCGGTCACCCGGCGCACCAAGGCAATATCGGTGGTGCATTTTCTTGGAATCCCCTGTGCCATGCCGGAGATTATGGAGGTAGCCCGGCGACATGGTCTGAAGGTAGTCGAAGACTGTGCTCTGGCGGTGGGAGCGCATTATCAGGGCAGGCATGTGGGCCTGTTTGGGGATGTCGGCTGTTTTTCTTTCTACCCGGCCAAGCACATAACTACCGGTGAAGGGGGAATGTTTATCACCCGCCACGAAGAGGTCGCCCAGGGAGTGGCAAAACTGCGGGCCTTCGGAGTGGATCGGAGTTACGCCGAGCGGACTATCCCGGGGATTTATGATGTGCCCGTCCTCGGTCTTAATTATCGCATGAGCGAAATGCAAGCGGCTCTGGGTCGGGTGCAGTTGGGTCGGGTGCAGGAAATCCTGGATCGGCGCCGAGCTAATTTCGACTCCTTGAAACGCGGCTTGTTCGGGGTTGACGGACTCACCGTCCTGGATTGCCATTCTGCCGAGTCTCAGAACAGCCATTATTGTTTGAGCCTGGTTTTGGACCGGGCTGACCGGGAACAGCGGGATGCGGCGGTCACCCGCCTCAATGCCGCTGGGATTGGCACCAGCATCTATTACCCCCATCCGGTGCCCCGGCTGGCTTATTACCGGAACAAGTATGGGTATGACCTCAGCCACTTCCCTCAGGCGACGCGGATCAGCGATCAAGCCATAGCGTTACCGGTGGGGCCGCATATAGACGAGGCCGATGTGGCATATATCGTAGAGCAGGTCCACATGGCCCTGAAAGGAACAATCGCATGATCGATCAGTTACAGGACCGTAAGATTGCCCTGATTGGCGGGGCAGGATTCATCGGGCACAATCTGGCCCTGACCCTGAAACAATACGGGGCTCAGGTATCGGTGATTGACGGCCTGAATGTCAATAACTTTCTCTGGGTTCATTCTAACGGCACGGTGGCGGAAAACCGGGATTTGTACTTGCAAATCCTCAATCAGCGCATGGAGTTATTAAGGGCTGCCGGTATCCAGGTTTTTATTCAGGACGCTCGGAATTATTTTAAACTTTCCAATATCCTGAATCAGATCAAGCCGGAGGTTATAGTCCACTTGGCGGCTATTGCCCACGCCAAACGCTCCAACAAAGATCCCTTTAGTACCTTTGATCATAACTTACGGACTTTGGAAAACGCCCTGGACTTCGCCCAGACCGTCGTAAAGCATTTCATCTTCTTTTCCTCCAGTATGGTATACGGGAATTTTCTGACGCCGAAAGTGGATGAGGAACACCCCCTCAACCCCATCGGCATTTACGGGGCCTTGAAATTATCCGGAGAAAAACTAGTCATCGCCTATCAACAGGTATTCGGCCTGCCCTATACCATCATTCGCCCTTCAGCCCTGTATGGCCCCAGGTGTATCAGCCGCCGGGTCATCCAAATCTTCATCGAGAATGCCTTGAGGGGCAGAAAATTGCGGATCGACGGGGACGGCAGTGAGAAGCTTGACTTTACCTATATTGATGATCTGGTGGACGGTGTTTGCCGGGCGATTGCCAACCCAGCCTCCAAGAACCAGGTATTCAATATGACCAATGGCAACGCCCGCTCTATCCTGGAAATGGCGACGACTATCAAGGAGTACTTTCCCGAGGTGGAGACGGAATATGTGGAGCGCGACGGGCTAATGCCGTTTCGCGGCACGATGAGTATCGATAAGGCCGTGAACCTGTTGGGTTATGCGCCGCAAAACCCCTTAGAAGTGGGAATGAAAAAATATATCGGGTGGTATCGCAACCTGCGGATAGACGCGCCCTGATCTCCTCAAACCCCAAAATGGACCTCTCGGAAGACCGTTGGCTCTCGGCTGTCGTCGGTCATAGCGTATTCAAGGTTAACTTTGATGACGCCGACGCTATCCGGGAAGAGGAAAGCGCTCCCTGGCGTGACCGGATAGCTCAGCATCTGAAACGTCACGCGGTGGGCAGTTATTACGCCAAAATTGGTTCCACCCGGATTGACCTGGTGAGGCACCTGGTTGCGTTAGGTTTCTATGTGGTGGACATGCAAGTAACCTTTGGCCTGGATAAGGCGGTCGAACCCCGGAGCATTGCACCGGAAGCCAGGTCCAGTTGCCGGATTGGTGTATTTCACCCCACCCAGCGGGAGGCGGTATTGGGCATTGCCAAGTCCTGTTTCCGATATTCGCGCTTTCACCTGGACCCGCTCATTCCACTCGAGACGGCCAATCAGATCAAGCATGACTGGATCTTGAATTATATTCTCAAGCAGCGGGGGGAGCACCTCTGGGTAGCTACCGTGGCTGAGCGGCCGGCGGGATTTTTGGCGGTCATTGCCGGCGAAGAGGCCGGGAGACGGTATCGCGCCATCGACTTAATCGGGGTGACCACGGAGTACCAGGGGCGGGGCATCGGACAAGCCCTTGTGGCTTTCTTTGTGGATTTTTATAGAGACCAAAGCGACTTCCTCCAGGTGGGCACCCAGATTGCCAACCTGCCTTCTATGCGGCTGTATCCGAAATTCGGCTTCTCGTTGATCAAATCAGCCTACGTCATGCACCGGCACGTGCCGCAGCCGGGGAATCGTTGAAACTATGCATATCGGCCGGTTCAACCTGGATGACAAAGTGCTGGTGGTGGCAGAGATTGGTAATAACCACGAAGGTGACCCATCCTTGGCCTTGGAAATGGTGGCTGCGGCCGCGGCAGCAGGGGCCGACGCGGTAAAAGTCCAGATAATCAATCCGGAAAAGCTGGTTAATCGCTCTCAAGTTGAGCGGATCGCCCAATTATCAGCTTTTCGGTTGCCTTTGTCTGCTTTTGCTGAAATGGCTTCACTGGCGCAGACCAAAGGCTTGTTATTCATAGCTTCCGCTTTTGATATTCAGTCCTTAGAGAGCATCGCGGATTTGGTTTCAGCTATAAAGATCGCTTCTGGTGATCTGGATTTTGTGCCATTACTGGTCAAAGCGGCGAGTCTGAATAAACCCCTCCTCCTTTCGACAGGAATGAGTACCCTAAGCGAGGTGAGGTCAGCTGTAAAGATTATTGAGAGTCAAATAACCAGCGATTCATTATATGAAAAGCTGGCTTTATTGCATTGCATAAGTTTATATCCGACCCCCCTCGGGGCAGCCAACCTGAGGGCTATTCAAACATTACGTCATACCTTCGATCTAACCGTAGGCTACTCGGACCACACCCAGGGAGTTGAGGCGTCAATTCTGGCCATGGCAATGGGAGCCCGGATAATTGAAAAGCATTTCACCCTTGATAAGAACCGCGCCTTCAGGGATCATGCGATTTCTTCTGATCCCGAGGAGCTTCGGTGCTTAGCTAATGTAGCACACAACGTGGATTTGATATTGGGCAGTGGAGAAAAGGTGCCGTCGCCAGCAGAGCAGGAGGCCGCGCTCGCCGCCCGGCGCAGTATAGTGGCATCCCGGGACTTGCCGGAGGGGACCCGGTTAACTGTAAATGATTTGGATTATGTCCGCCCGCGGCATGGATTAGCGCCGGCAGCCGCGATATCGTTGCTTGGAAGGAAATTAGTCGTATCGTTGAAGGCCCATGATTTAATTCTTGAATCTCACCTTGAGCAATAGAGAAGACAAGATAGAACTACCTAAATCCGATAAAAATTTTACCGGAGCTCAGAAAGAAAATAGCCGTTACTTTAAATAATAGCGTTAGTTGCGGAATTTTGTGGACCGTCGGCACGATTTGGTAAATATTGCAACCCTCATGACAATGTCCATCTGGAAATTTGAAAATGCGGTTAATGACCTGATGGCAGCAGGCTTGAGAAAAATCCTGGATTAAATCTCATAATGTGCGGTATTGCTGGCTACTTCGGCCTGAAAGAGCTTGACCCGGAGCGCCTCCAGGCGTGCCTGGCATTGATGCGCCGTCGCGGCCCGGACCACGAGGCTTTCCGACACTGGACCAACCCGGCAGGGCGGAACGTCTATTTATTGCACAGCCGTCTCAGTATCATTGATTTGGACCCCCGGGCCAACCAGCCTTTCCAGGTCGGGTCGAAATGGCTGGTCTACAACGGCGAGCTCTATAATTACCTGGAGGTGCGCCGGGACCTGCAGGCGCATGGCCGCCATTTTACCACCGAGTCCGATACAGAAGTCCTGCTGAACGCCCTGGAATGCCATGGCTGGTCCGCCCTGGACCGGTGCGAAGGGATGTGGGCCTTTGCGGTGTACGACGAGGCGGATGGTTCCCTGACCCTCTGTCGGGACCGCTTCGGTGAGAAACCCCTTTACCTTTACCGTACCGGTTCCGGAGTCTATTTCGGTTCCGAGATCAAGTTTATCACCGCTCTCCTGGGCCGGCGGCTGGAGGTGAACTTTGACCATCTTTACCGCTACCTGGTCAATGGCTATAAGGCGCTTTACAAAGATAGCCACACCTTTTTCAAAGGTCTGGGCGAGCTACCGTCGGCGTCATGCCTACATCTGGATGCTGAAGGCCAAGAGGAGCAATACAAGTATTGGCGACCGGGTTTTTGTCCGGATGAAACCATAACATATCCCGCGGCAGTAGCAGGGGTGCGGGAAAGACTCATCCGCTCCGTGAAGCTGCGCCTGCGTGCCGATGTCCCCCTGGCTTTCTGCATGAGCGGCGGTGTTGATTCGAATTCCCTGATCAGCATTGCCAAGAACATCTTTGGCTACGACGTGCATGGATTCACGATTGCCAACACCGACCAGCGTTACGAAGAGCAGGACATGGTGGACCATGCCGTCGCCGAACTGGGCATCCGCCACACTTCCATCCCGGTGGATACCACCAACTTTCTTCCTAAACTCCGGACCCTGGTAAAACAGCACGACGCGCCGGTGTACACGATAAGTTATTTTGCCCACTGGCTGTTGATGGAGAGCGTGGCCGCACATGGTTATCGCATTGCTATCAGCGGCACCGCGGCTGATGAGCTTTTTACCGGCTATTACGACCATCATTTGGCATACTTGTATGAGGTGAGGGAAGACCCCATTTTGTTGGCGGAATCACAACAGAATTGGAGGGAAGGCATCTTCCCCCTGGTAAGAAATCGGTACCTGCGGGATCCAGAATTATTCATCAAAGATCCGGGGTTTCGCGACCACATTTTCCTGGATGCCGCAAAATTCGCTGGCTATTTGAAGGTTGATTGGGCTGAGGCATTCACGGAAGAACACTTCACCGACAGCCTGCTGCGCAATCGCATGCAGAATGAGATGTTCCATGAGGCCGTTCCCTGCATCCTCCATGAAGATGACCTGAATGCCATGTACTTCTCCATTGAGAACCGATCCCCCTATCTGGATCGGGAGCTGTTCGAGTTTTGTTTCCGCATCCCATCCAAGCATCTGATACGCAATGGCGTGGCTAAAGCCATTTTGCGCGATTCAATGCGCCAAATCGCCCCGGAGCGGATCCTGGATAATCCCCGCAAGGTAGGCTTTAACGCCCCCATCTTCTCGTTTCTCAATGTCCAAGATCCGGAAGTTCTGAGCTACTTACTCGATGGGAGCCCCATTTTCGATCACGTACGGCGCGAAAAGATCGAAGCTTTAATTAAGAATTCGACCTTGCCGAATAGCGAAAGCAAATTCCTTTTCTATTTCCTCAGCAGCAAGTTGTTTTTGGAGGAATTTTCCTCATGAGATATTGCCGCAAGTGCATCATCCCCGATACCCGCCCCAACATTCAGTTAAGCGCTGAGGGGATCTGCAATGCTTGTGAATCCCACGCAACCAAGACCGAGATCGACTGGGCCCAACGCGAGCGCGCTTTTCTCAGCGTAATAAGCCATGCCAAGGAGCGCAGCAAGGGATACGACTGCCTGATCCCGGTAAGCGGCGGTAAAGATAGCACCTGGCAGGTAGTCAAAGCCCTGGAGTATGGTTTGCACCCATTAGCGGTGACCTGGAAAAGTCCGGCTCGCACCGAGATCGGGGCCCGGAATTTGGCCAATTTGGTGAGCCTGGGGGTGGATCATATCGATTATCAGGTGAATCCCAAGGTGGAGAAAAAGTTTCTCTGCCTGGCGCTGGCCCGATATGGTGATCCTGCGATTCCGATGCATATGGCCCTTTTCAATATTCCCCTCACCATTGCCGTCAAGTTTGACATCCCCTTAGCCATCTGGGGGGAGAATTCTGCCTTCGAATACGGCGGCACGGACGAGGAGCTCAAGGGGTTTAGGTTGGATCGCTCCTGGTTGAAAACTTATGGCGTGACCCATGGGACCACGGCTCGCGATTGGATTTCCGAAGAATTAACCGAAAAGGAACTGACCCCCTACTTTGGACCTACAGATGAGGAGTTGGAGAGCAAAGGGGTGCTGGCGGCGTTCCTCGGCTATTACTTTCCCTGGGATCCGCTCTTGAGCCTGGAGGTGGCCCGGGCCCGCGGCTTTAAGGTGCGGGAGGAAGGTCCAAAGACGGGCTATTATGACTATGCCGATATTGACGATGATTTTATCTCGATTCACCACTTTTTAAAGTGGTATAAGTTCGGTTTCACGAGGTCCTTTGACAACTTATCCCTGGAGATACGCAATGGACGGATGACGCGCCTCGAAGCCATCCAAATCCTTCGTGCAAGGGGTGATGAAACGCCTCACGAAGATATAGCCAAGTTCTGTAATTTCATCGGCATTACCAGGGAGGATTTTTTTAACCTTATCGAAAAGTTTCGCAACCCGTCTATCTGGGTGAAGAAAAATAATAAATGGGTCATGCCGGATTTTCTGATCCAGGATTGGAATTGGACATGAAGTTTACTCCCAAGGATCCCCCCCGCGTCTTTGAGGTCGGCTTCGGCGACATCATCCAGATGAAGGATTGCGCGCATATCCATTTGGAACCCGATGAACAGATAACCTTGGTCACGGAGTCCGGCGGTGAGTACGATGTGGCCCGTAAATCTTGGGGCTTTTACGCTACGCCTTCGCTCAATGGGCGGTTGGAGAACTTCGGTTTGCGCCCCGTGCTTCTTAAGAATCGTATCAACCGCTATTTCCTGGTGCTGGTGGAAGGCGGGAAAGAGCCTGACTTTGAACGGTATCTTGACGTGGAAGGCTTGAAAGTGGTCTGTTGGATGGACACTACCGCCAGGCTTGAAAAACTTGAGGAAAAGCTTGGATGAGACCTGAGAGGCGCGCCGGGCAAACTCTTTTACATTGCCCCTGCGGGAGTGACAATTTCCGCAAGTTTTTCACTTATAATGAGCGGCCGGCAGGCGAAACTCATTTCCCCTTCAGCGCGGCTAGCCAATATTACCGGGAGGTGTGGCGCTGCTCCACATGCCACCATTTTGTGTCAGTTCATAATATGGACCTGACCGGCATGTACCAGAATGATTATGTAAGCTCAACCTATGCTGATAGCGAAGGGATCCTGGTTGCCTTCAGGCGAATTATCTCTCTAGATCCGGTCAAATCAGACAATGTTGGGCGGGTAAAGCGGATCCTGGAGTTTGCCGCCGTTCACCTCAAAGCGCCAACCGCTGAAAACCGGGCGCCAACTGTTCTTGATATCGGCTCCGGTTTGGGCGTCTTTCTGCACAGAATGAAAGAGGCTGGCTGGGACTGCACCGCGCTGGATAACGACCCGCGCTTGTGTCAACATGCCAATGACAACGTGGGAGTCAAAGCAGTTTGCGGCGATTTCATGACCCTGGAGAACCTGGGAAAATTTGACGTGGTGACCTTCAATAAGGTACTGGAGCATGTAGAATATCCGGTGGCGATGCTGGCCAAAAGCAAAGCGAATTTGCGCCGCGGTGGCTTTATTTATGTTGAACTGCCCGATGGTGAAGGGGCTGCCCTGGAGGGGCCAGAGCGGGAAGAGTTTTTCATTGAGCATCACCATGTTTTTAGTATGGCCTCCCTAGCCATGCTGGCGTCTCGCGCCGGATTTTCGGTTCTTGTCATGGAACGACTCCAGGAGCCCAGCACCAAATATACGCTACGAGCTTTCTTAATCTAAGTTAGGAGCTAAGACAATGGGCGTATCTTAATATTGTTATAAGGCCATTATGTATAACCATTCTGATAACAAAGGTAATTGCCATGCCAGACCAATATGATGAATCCTCTATCAAAAATTGTTATTCCACCTGGAGCCAAAATTATTACAACGACTATTATGGCTCTAAAGAAGCCTATCCACCGGTACATCGAGACTTGTTAAAATATTTACTTCGTGAGGCAAAAGTCAACAGCATACTCGATGCTGGCTGTGGTCCCGCTTCATTCTTGCGAGAATTGGGTGATGAGAATTTAGATTTGTATGGGTTTGACCTGACCCCGGAAATGGTACTTGAAGGTCAGATGGTATTGGAAAAACATGGTATCCCCTCCAGTCATCTCTGGACAGGTAATGTGCTTGACCCAACATCTTTTCATATGCCCGGGAAAAAGAGGGTAAAGCGCTTTGATGCAGTTATTTGTATTGGTGTCCTGCCCCACATTCCCCATGGCCATGACATCACGGTAATAAAGAACCTGCGAAATGCTGTCAAGCCTAAAGGTCTGGTGGTGGTTGAGGCACGTAACCAGTTTTTTTCGTTTTTTACCCTGAACCGGTATTCGTATAATTTTTTTATGGAAGAATTGATCCGGAGAGAGCATCTATTAGATAAAGCCGGCACTGGAAAAACTCAGTTAATTTCTCTTATGAAGAGTCTTGAAAACCAGTTTCACATGGATCTGCCACCGATCCGTAAGGGCAAAGAAAGTGAGCCGGGGTATGATGAGATTCTTTCCCGCACACACAATCCGCTGCTTCTGAAAGAGCAATTTATTTCTCAGGGGTTTAAGGACGTAAAACTATTATTTTACCACTACCATTGCCTGCCCCCGATGTTTGAGAAAGAGATACCCGAGTTGTTCCGCCAAGAGAGCCTAGCCATGGAAGACCCGGAAGATTGGCGCGGCTACTTCATGGCCTCGGCTTTCCTTTTACTTGGAAAACCGGCATGATCAAAGGCGACGGTTGGATCAAGTATTGTATTTGGGAACATAGTACCCAAGTCAAAGAGCTTTATGCCCGGCGCTGCCGGCTCGAAGAACCGGAAATGGACTGTTCGTCCCAGGCCGTCGAACTCTTAGCTCCTTATGTAACGCCCGGCGACATACTTTTAGACGTAGGTTGTGGCAGCGGGTATTTCTTTCACTCCTTAAAGAAACGTCAGATTCTCGTGGAATATTTCGGTATTGATTCCGCCTCTTCACTTATTGACATCGGCAGGAATTGCCTGGCCTCATATGGGCTGCCGCCAGAAAATTTGCAGGTAATGCGCATTGAAGACATGGATGGTGAAGTAGATCACATCGTCTGTATTAATGTGCTGTCCAATATCGATAATTACCATCGCCCATTGGAACGCATGCTGTTATGTGCTCGCAAGACGGTAATCATTCGAGAATCCGTCAAAAAGCAGGCAGAATATTTATATGTTCATGACAAGTATCTTGATCCTGGGAAAAATCTAAAAGTATATGTCAATGCTTATGGCATGCAGGAATTGATGGAGTTCATCGAATCTTATGGATTTAAGGTAAGATATGTGATAGATTGGCATACTAAAGGAAAATCCCAGATGGTCATCGGATACCCACACTATTGGAAATTCTTTGTGGCCGAAAAGGTGAGTCCTGTTGAAGTTGCTTCCTGATATGGTCAATTCCACCATCTCTCTTCAAGTGGAACTGGTTCAACTATGTCGAGAATAGCCGGGATACTTTGTAAGCATTCCCCTGAACAAGGGGCTGGGCTTCTCAAAGCCATGCTGATGTCTCTGTCAAGTGACAAAAACCGGCTGTCCCGCGAGGAGACCGCCGGTCATGCCGTTCTTGGTTGGTGTGGATGGTATCCGGGGCCCAATATTGCCTCGGCAGATAATATTATTGCAGTCATGGACGGCTTTATTTATAACGGAGCAGAGCTTGGAACGAAAAACACTGACGCGTTGTTATTAATTTCATTATATACCCGTTTTGGGTTTGCCGGTGCATTGCGAAAAATTAACGGTGACTTCGCGGCAGCTCTCTATGATCCTGCCATTGATACCCTTTGGGTGGCCCGTGACCGGTTTGGGGTCAAGCCCCTGTACTACGTGTCTACCCCCTTACATTTTGCTTTTGCATCGCAACCGCGTCCCTTGTTGGCCTTGCCCAACATCGTCGGGGAAATCAACCGGAAATTCGTCTCCCTTTTCGCAGCGTCCCATTATCGCTATTTTGATAATCAGCCTGAGCAATCCCCTTACACCGAAATTGCTCAATTACCCGCGGCCCATTTCCTCCAAGTTACTAAATACCAAGTAAAGAAAACCGTATACTGGTCGCTGGCAGACCTGCCTGATCTTACAGAATCCAAGGCTGCTTTGGCGGAACAATATCGAGCTTTACTGACAGATGCGGTCGCTTTACGGCTGAGAGCTGCTAAAAAACCAGGGTTCACCCTGTCAGGCGGGATGGATTCTTCCTCCATTCTTTCCGCAGCAGTATATGCAACCAACCGGAAACAGCACGTTTTTTCCACGGTTTATGAAGACAAGACCTTTGACGAATCAGAAGATATCCAGCCGATGTTAGCTACCAAGGCAGAAAATTGGCATCCGGTGATGGTAGACAAGCCGGACACCTTCGACTTGATCCAGAAAATGGTCCAGGTTCACGACGAACCCGTGGCCACCGCCACTTGGCTTTCACACTTTCTGCTATGCGAGCAGGCCCATAAGCATGGTTTTCAGTCCCTATTTGGAGGCTTGGGCGGGGATGAATTGAACGCCGGAGAATATGAGTACTTTTTTTTCCATTTTGCCGACCTGCGTTTAGCTGGTCGTGAAGATGAGCTGCAGAACGAAATCCGCATGTGGGTCCAATATCATGACCATCCAATATTTCGGAAAAACCGGGCTGTAGCTGAAGATGCCCTGGCGCGCCTCGTTGATCTTTCGCACCCCTGGCGGTGTCTTCCTGACCGCCGCCGCCTTAACAAATATATCCGGGCCCTGAATCCTGATTATTTCACACTCAACGACTTTGAACCGGTAATGGATCATCCGTTCAAGAGTTACCTCAAAAACCGTGCTTATCAGGACCTCTTTCGGGAAACCATCCCGTGCTGTCTCCGGGCTGAGGACCGCCAGACAATCGCCTTTGAACTCGATAACTTCTTGCCGTTTTTGGACCATCGCCTCGTCGAATTCATGTTCATGATCCCAGGCAAGTTTAAGATTTGTAACGGGGTTACCAAAATCTTGCTCCGTGAAGCAATGCGTGGGATGTTGCCCGAAGAAACGAGAAGACGGGTTAAGAAGACCGGATGGAATGCACCTAGTCATATATGGTTTTCAGGTCGCGGCAAAGACCAACTCATAGATTTGATTCATTCCCGATCATTTCGGGAGCACGGGGTCTATAATCTTCATGAAGTAACCAACATTATTAATGAACACGACCTCATCGTAACCTCCGGTAAATCTGCCGAAAATCATATGATGTTTTTGTGGCAACTGGTTAATTTGGAATTATGGTTGGCGCAGGTCAAAAGATGGAGCCAACGGAACGATGATTTTTCCCAATCTCCTAACTTCTTGCTATCCAAACCGTAATAACGATAAAGAACAAACTTAGGAGATACCATGAGAATATTATTAATTAATATCGCGTTACGCCCTCCA
This sequence comes from Desulfobaccales bacterium, assembly GCA_041648175.1. Classification (NCBI taxonomy): domain Bacteria; kingdom Pseudomonadati; phylum Thermodesulfobacteriota; class Desulfobaccia; order Desulfobaccales; species Desulfobaccales bacterium. The sequence continues at coordinate 45,312 of JBAZPO010000013.1, forward strand.
CCGTCGCGTGTATATCCCCCCATAGGCTTAGGCTACATTGCTTCTGCCATGAAGCGAGCTGGTTTCTCATTCGATTTGCTGGATTTGGACATCCAGCCCAAGGCTCCCGAAGAAGTCGAAAATTTTCTTCGCACTAACCGTTATGATGTGGTGGCCATGGGCTGCATCGTCACTGGGTACAAATTTGTCAAATGGCTTTCCCGTATTGTTAAAGAGAATTATCCGGAATCCACAATAGTGGTGGGAAATTCTGTGGCTTCATCCATACCGGTTTTATTATTGCAGAAAACCGGAGTTGATATCGCCGTACTGGGTGAAGGGGATGAAACTATTGTAGAATTACTAAAAACAATTGAGGACAAGAGGGAATTGGGCGGAGTCCGGGGAATTGCTTATAAGATAGATGGTGAAGTTAAAATCACTCCTCACCGCCCGATTATCCCGGATATAAATGTCATTCCCATTCCAGACTGGGATTTATTTGATATCGAAGCTTACATCGAAAATCAGTCGAAGGCCCTGGATGAGCCTTTACCGCCAATCCCCCGGGATCAGCTCAGGTCTTTTGTCATCAACACCGCCAGGGGTTGCTTGCATAACTGCACTTTTTGCTATCACGTATTCCAAGGGGAGAAATACCGCTGGCGGTCAGTGGAGTCTATAATCGGGGAATTGGAATATCATAACAACCGTTATGATATTAACCATTTTTATTTTCATGATGAACTCTCTTTCTTTTCCGTGAAACAGGCAGAAGAATTTGCCAATGCCATGCTTGCCAAGAGACTCAAAATTTACTGGGCCGCCAGTTGTCGCAGCGGCCTGTTTACCAAAGAAGAACATCTTGAGGTGGCCAAGAAACTGAAAGAAGTTGGTGGCTTAGCCTTAAGCTTCTCCTTGGAGTCGACCTCCCCCGAAATACTTCAACGGATGCATAAAAATGTGGGTCCCCTCGAATTTTCTCAACAAGTGAAAATTTGTAAGCGCGCCGGTCTGGCGGTCCATACCAGCTTAGTAATAGGCTATCCCGAAGAAACTCCAGAAACTATCAAGGCCACTATTGATTGTTGCATTGACAATGGAGTTTACCCCAGCATCGGATATTTGTTACCCCAACCCGGAACCCCCATGTACGATTATGCCCGGCAACATAAGTATATTCAGGATGAAGAGGAGTATTTGTTAAGCATGGGCGACCGGCAAGATCTACACGTGAACATGACCAAGATTCCGGATCAAGAACTAGAAGCGATAGTAAAAGATGAAATGGCCCGTGCAAACCGCGCCTTGGGGATGGATTTGCAACCGGATAGCTTGATCAAAACTAGTTTTTATCGAACCAAGTCCAAGCCTGAAGAATGATTTTTCTGGTAGGGCTGAGATAGGGGAGCATTACAGTGGGTTCGAAGGATTTAAGCGTGGACACGATAAATGGCCAGTTAACCTGCTGTATGAAGAATTAATCAAGACCGTGGACAGCAATATCTAGCCCGAAAAAATAATTACTCGGATAAACAGCCTACAACTAATTGAATTTAAAAGATTCTTAGCTGAGATCAGAATGACAATTATTTGGCTTAATGGGTTCTGCAATGACTTGTAACAGTTTCCGTCATTTTCGGTGCATCGAATTCGGCATTGATGAATAAATTGACCGAGAACAATCAGCCTACCTATTTCCTGGCGACAACCGCCCTCGAAGAGTTCTGGGACACGTCAAAGCCGCTTTTGTTTCTCGGAGAATGGTGCAGACGCTACAATCGCAAATCTTTTTGGGAACCGCTCATTGGAGAAGTACTGGTCAACCCATGGCATGACAGACAACAACTCCATAAGGCTTATCATTATGTCGCTGATGTATACGAGCGACTATTGCCGGTTTTAGGAGAGGCCCTCAATTCCACCCACAAGGTTAATCATAGTAAACGCTATTGGCGAATAATTCTCGGCCCCTGGCTGCTGTTCTACCTTCCGGTTATCTATGACAGATACATGTGCTTGCGCACCGCGTTAGACGATTATCCTGTTGTTACATCGACCGTGTTGGGAGAGGAAGCGTGGGTAACCCCGTGCGATACGCTGGAATTTGTGCAATTGATCAAGAAAGACCCCTATAATCTGCAACTGTATAGTCGAATACTAAAACTATTAGGATACGATTTTCCACAAAAAACATTTTCTGTGGTGGCCACACCATTTTCCCTCTCTGAAAGGAATTCGCCGTGGGGGAAAAACCGTTTGAGAAAATTCTTGGTCACAAAACTGGCTGTATTAAGCAAGAGATGCAGGGCAAACCATTCGATTATTTTTAGGGATTCATATTTTTCTCGACGCGTAGAATTACAGCTAATCATAAAAACCTTTGGCAGAATATGGCCGGTATTTGAAGACCTTACGCAAATACCCCATTTAAAACCGAACACGACTGCAAGATTGAGCCTGCAGAATGTCTTGCCGGCAGAAAATGACTTTGAAAGGTTGTTGAATCAAATGCTTCCGTTAGATGTCCCTCAGAGTCTTATGGAGGGATTCGATGGACTCCAGAATGAAGCGGAGCGCATCTATCCGTCGATGCCCAAAGCAATATTTTGCTCCGGAGCCTGGTACTTCGACGAAGCTTTTAAACACTGGGCGGCGGTTTCAACGGAAACCGGAACCCAGCTCCTCGGCGCACAGCACGGAGGTAACTATGGCGTCTTGGCGTACCACCCGGGAGAAGATCATGAAATTACTATCACTGACCGATATTTTTCCGGGGGATGGGAGCGCTCTGATCATCGCGCCAAGGTGACCCCCTGGTTCGTGACCAAGCTGGCGGGAAGAAAGCAACTGGGCGCCGATAGCAAGAAAGCAGGGATTCTTTTCGTGGCCACAGCTGACCCGCGATATCTGTTACAAATTCCCCATACTCCATGCCGATTTAGTCGTTACCTTCTCTGGCAATCACGCTTTTTAGCATCGCTTAATTTGCGATTGCTTCCAAAAATTCGAGTTCGGTTTTTTGCGGAAGATTTCGGTTGGGATATCGCCCAGCGCTGGCGGACCTCATACCCGGAAATAAGGGTTGAGACCTGGGATACCCCTTTTATACGAAGTCTTGAGAATTGCCGCCTCTATGTATGTGATCACATAGGAACCACTTTCCAGGAAGCACTTTCAGCAGACAAACCTACAATTTTATTCTGGGATCCTGCAATCAACGAAATGAGGCCGGAAGCGCAACCATATTATGATCGATTGCGTGCTGCAGGGATACTGTACGACACCCCGGAAGCCGCTACCGATGGAGTGAATGTCGTCTATGATAATGTCGTAGCTTGGTGGAACGATCCGGCGCGGCAGGAGGCCCGTCGGATATTCTGCAACCGCTTTGCCCGAACATCATCGGATGCAGTGAACGAGTGGGCAGAAGAATTTATACGCATATCAAAAGAGGGGATTATAACTCGCTAATCACAGACACAACCGTATGATAAATTCATACGTCCCTAGTAATTGTATTGCATCGGCTATGGGGAACGTAGGGGCTGATTTAAAACAGGGCATCTAGCAAGGCAACTTATTTTATGTTCCGATTAGTATATTTTGTAAAGACAATGATCTAATGCAGAAATCATATACTTTCAATTACCTGAAAATATACTTCTGGCAAGGTATTGCAATTGTACTGAATCTTCTCTCCATGTTTATCGTCATACCCCGCCTGGCTGATAATCCTTCGATATATGGAATTTACGTGGTCTGCATCTCGGCAAACATATTTTTGACCTATGCAGATATAGGCTTTGCCGGGGCCGGTTATAAATATGCCAGTGAATGCTTTGCGCAGAAAAATCTGGAGGAAGAAATAAACATTGTTGGTTTTATCGGGTTTGTCCTTTTTTTATTTGTAATTATATTTGCGTTGACCGTTTCTTATGTTGCGCTAAATCCAAGTATATTAATTAAAAATATAAATAGCGCCACAGAGATTAATATTACCTCTAATTTATTATTCATCCTTGCTCTATTTTCACCAGCAATCATCTTTCAAAGGATATTAGAGATTGTCTATGGAATTAGATTGGAACAATTTATACTCCAGCGGATCATGATTGCGGCTAATATACTGAAAATATTATCCATATTTTACTTTTTTAAAAACCAACAATATGATATTGTGGGCTATTTCTTATTTTGCCAACTGGTATATTTATTAGCGCTCTTTTCCTGCTTATTAATTGCAAAAATTAAATACAAATATAATTTTATCGTTTTTTTCAAATCAATTAGATTTTCAAAACCTATGTTCAATAAAACAAGAACCCTTGCTTTTGGTTCTTTGTTCAGTACAATTATGTTTATATTTTATTATGAGCTTGATGCATTTGCTATTGCAAAATTAATGGGGGGCGAAAGTGTCGCAATATATGCAGTTGGCTTTACAATCCTTTCTTTTCTAAGAAATCTTTTGGGGGTTCTTTATGCCCCCTTTTTAGCTCGTTTCAATCATTTTATCGGATTGCATGACATGGATGGCTTGCGTGATTTATACAGGAACATTCTTCCTTTGACGTTACCTTTCGTTGTCTTCCCTATTGTAAGTTTAGCTTTATTAATGGAACCTTTGGTGCATTCGTGGGTTGGCAACTATTATGAAAAGTCAGTTATCATTGCGCAATTGCTGATATTGGGCTTTATATATGGATTTTTTACCTATCCAGCTAGTTTTCTCATCATTGCCCAGGAAAAGATAAAAATACTATACTTAACAAGCGTCATACCACCTATTGTTTACTGGATCGGAATATTTTTAACGATTCCTTATATAGGATTAACATCTTTTGCCTTGTTCAAGCTCATTGCCATGTCAATAAGTAGTTTGTTCTATTTATTTATTACGCTAAAGTTTCTGGATATATCAGCAGGCGATTTCGTGCGAAAGATTCTTGGACCAGTGGCAATCCCCTTGAGTTTTTTAATTCTATCACTGGCATACCTAAATCAGTTTATGCCCGCCGAAAAGAATGCGCTTGACCTTTTTATTGTAATTGCCACCGGCGGATTAGCTTCTGCGGGAGCTTTGTTTTTATATTATTTATTTTCGAGCCACTTTAGAAATTATACTCAAGGACTTTTCAGGAAATGCTTTGTTTAAAGCTTGCTGGCAAACGGTGAAATGAAAAACAGATGGAGAGACACTGCCAGAAAAAACTTGGTCCCAACTTAAGTTCTGGTATAATCCATGGGGGCAGGCCAACAGTAGTGGGACAAAATATCAAAAATAAAGAAAGTCATTAATGCCCGACACGGATATCGTCCTGGTCAAACCAGGGAGTCAGAAACAGCTTTACGGAGAACTCAGCACTTTAGAGCTGACAGCCTTGGAGCCGCCGTTGTGGGCGGCGCTTTTGGCAGCCTATCTGAGGCAGTTAGGGTATGGCGTGATCTTGTTGGACGCCGAAGTGGAACGTCTTACCTATGAACAGACCGCTGCCAAGATCAAAGACGCCAACCCCTGGCTGGCGGCCATCGTAGTTTCCGGTACCAATCCATCCGCCTCCACCAGCAACATGACCGGGGCCGGGGCGATTTTAGAGCATCTGAGCGCCATCAGCCCTCAGACCCACACCCTTCTCATGGGGCTGCACCCTTCGGCCTTGCCCGAGCGCACCATGCGGGAGGAGCAGGTAGATTTTGTCTGCCAGGGGGAGGGGTTTTTCACTCTGCCGGGACTTTTAGACATCCTTAAGGCAAGGGGAGCGGATTTTAAAATTCCCGGGCTCTGGTATAAGCAAGACGGCCAAGTGGTCTCTAACCCCAGGGCCACTCTCTACTCCAACCTGACGGCACTGCCCATGCCAGCCTGGGATCTCCTGCCCTTGCATGAATACCGGGCCCACAACTGGCATTGCTTCACGCACCTGGACCAGCGCCAGCCTTATGTAGCCATCTACACGAGTCTGGGGTGTCCTTTTCATTGCAGCTTCTGCTGCATTAACGCCTTTTTCGGCAACGCCGGCATCCGCTACCGGAGCCCTCAAAGCGTCATCGAAGAGATCGACTTTTTGGTGAACCGATATGGGATGAAGAATATCAAGATCATCGACGAAATGTTTGCACTGCAGGAAGCCCGAGTGGTAGAGCTCTGCGACCTGATCATTGAGCGGCGCTACGATTTGAACCTATGGGCCTATGCCCGGGTGAATACCGTCACTGAGCGGATGCTGGCCAAGATGAAGGAGGCTGGCATCAACTGGGTGGCCTATGGCTTCGAATCGGGATCCGACCGCGTCCTTAAGGACGCGGTCAAGGGCTATCAGGCCGGGGCAGTTGAACAGGTGGTTAAGATGACCTATGATCAGGGCATCCATATCTGCGCTAATTTTATTTTCGGTCTACCCGAAGACGATTTAGACTCCATGCATGCAACCCTGAAACTCATGCTGGACATCAACGCCGAGTGGGCCAACATCTACTCGGCCATGGCATATCCCGGCTCCCGGCTCTACGACCTGGCGGTGGCGGATAACTGGCCCCTGCCGGAAACCTGGCAGGGCTATTCGCAGTACGCTTACGAGTCCTTGCCCCTGCCAACGAAATACCTGTCCGGCGGTCAGGTATTGGCCTTCAGGGATTACGCCTTTGATGTTTATTACCGCAGTCCCCGATATTTGGAGATGATCTGTCGGAAATTCGGAAGGGAAACAGCAAACCACCTCAAGGAGATGTCAGCCAAGCAGTTGCCGAGGAAATACGCTTCCTTCTGATTCCACGCCGATATAGATAGCTGGCTTTTCTATATGAACCCCACCTACCTGCTTGGAAGGAGTTGGAGTTTGACGACGGGCCTTTTTGGGTTGACTATTGGGGCTTCCTTTTAATATACACGCTAGACGATGCAGGGAATTAGTTGACCAAAGAATTTTCACGCGAACAGAGATGGTTCCGGCAAAAGCAGGGACTGCGCCGCTACATCGGGCCCAAAAGGGTTGTCATTATCCTCCTTTTTTCGGCCTCTCTGTTGGTGCTCTGGTATCTGCGCAAACATGGGTATCTGACTCCAGAGACAGTCTTTCAATTCGTCCATGACTATCCGGTATGGGGCCCGGTCATCTTCGTAACCGTGTATCTGGTCTCGGTGGTGGCTCTCATCCCCACTTTGCCGTTCAATTTAGGAGCTGGATTTCTCTGGGGACCTCTCTGGGGAACGGTCTTTTCCGTTGCCGGCTGCGGCTTAGGGGCCATGACGGCCTTTCTCATGGCTCGCACGGCGGTGGGGCAGCCCCTGGCCAGGCGCTTCGATAATGCCATGGCCCAGTGGCTGCAAAAAGAGTTGGCCACCAAAGGCTGGCGTTTGGTGGCTTTTACCAGGATCAATCCGGTGTTTCCTTCCGGGCCATTAAATTTTGTCTTGGCCCTGACTTCCATTACTTTTCCATGTTATGCTTGGTCGTCGCTGGTTTTTATGACCCCCGTCGCTATGGTCTTTTCCATTATCGGCCACTCGGTAGGCGGGTTCATGCTGGAGGGGGAGGCCACCAGGCTGGTGCGCCTGGTTATGGTGGTTTCCCTGGCCCTGGTAGTTCTGGTGGTTATCATGCTGCTGTCCCGGCGGCTGTTTGGCAAGAGCACCTTACCCCGTTGAGGCTCAACTAAATCTACGCGCAAGGATCTGCTTTCATGAAAGTAACGCTGTTGGTCATGTCCTTAAACGAAATCGAAGGCATGCAGGCCATTATGCCTCGGATCAAAAAGGATTGGGTGGATCAAATCATCGTGGTGGACGGCGGCTCCACGGATGGCTCCATAGAATGGGCCAGAGAACAAGGCTATCGCGTCTATGTGCAAAAGCAAAAAGGGTTCAGGTTTGCCTACTTCGAGGCGTTTCCCTATGTAGAGGGTGATGTGATCATCACCTTTAGCCCGGATGGCAACTCCATCCCGGAATTGATCCCCCAATTAATAGAGAAGATGCGGGATGGCTACGACATGGTCATAGCCTCCCGGTATCTCGGTGACGCCAAGAGCGAGGATGACGACTTTATCACCGGCTTCGGCAACTGGCTATTCACCAAGACCGTCCAATGGCTGTATGGGGGGAACATCACCGATGTTATGGTGATTTTTAGGGCCTATAAGAAGCAGGTTATTTACGATCTGGAGCTGGACCGGGACAAATGGTATACCACCCCGGAGAAACTTTTTTTTTGCAAAATAAGCTGGGAGCCGCTGCTTTCCGCCCGGGCCGCGAAAAAGCGGCTCAGGATTACCGAAATTCCCGGCGACGAGCCCCCGAGAATCGGTGGAGAGCGAAAGCTGCGGATCTGGCGTTGGGGGGCCGCCTATTATTACCAGATATGGCGGGAATATTGGGGAGGGATTTAAGTTAATGGGGCTATCCGGTTGACTCTCCCATACATATATGTTGTATGGGTTTTTTATTTTGAAAATCAGACAAAGCCTCTTTTGGAATTTTCGCATAGCTTTGCCACTGAGCAAGCTTGCCATGATAAAAGTAATAAGTCCAATTGAGACTTCTGCGAAAGTCCCTTGAAAAATAGTCTTAATTATACGAAGAAATCAGTTCAACATAGCTCCAGTTGCAAGGATGATTGACGACTTTCGGGTTCCCATGATGAGCTTTCAGCAATCGGAAAACCGGTTAATCTTAGGAGAGGAAATGAATAACAAACCAGTGCTGGCGATTGTGGTTCCCTGTTACAACGAGGAAGAGGTCTTACCCGAGACGATCAATAGGTTATCGCGGCTGATGCAGGAACTTGTGGTTGCGGAAAAAATTTCCGAAAAGAGTTTCTTGCTCTTTGTGGATGACGGAAGTCGCGACCGGACCTGGGGGGTCATTTCGGAGGCCCATCGGGTGGGGGGGAAGATTAGAGGACTAAAACTTTCCAGGAACTTTGGCCATCAGAATGCCCTGGTGGCGGGCATGGAGCACGTGCGTGATAAATGCGATTGTATGGTATCCATAGATGCGGATCTTCAGGATGATATCAATGTTATCGAGGTCGGTCTGGAAAAATATTATTCTGGAGCCAATATAGTTTATTTTGTCAGGCGGGAAAGAAAGAAAGACACTTGGTTAAAGAAGTCTACAGCCTACTTTTTTTATAGATTAATCTCTTTCATTGGAGTTGGCATTATATATAATCACGCTGATTATCGTCTCATTGATCGAACTGTATTAAATTGTTTCCTCAGTTATAAGGAAGTGAATATGTTTTTACGTGGGATATTCCCGATGATTGGATTCACCATAGCTACTGTTCCATATGATAGAAAGGAACGTTTTGCCGGAAAATCCAAATACCCATTCAAAAAGATGATGGCTTTTGCGCTTGAGGGTATTACCTCGTTTAGCGTTGTTCCTCTGCGGATCGTTTCGGCTGCCGGGCTCGCGGTTTTTTCCTTCAGCCTATTAATGGGCGGTTTTATACTCTATTATGCGCTAGTGAGAGGCAAGGTCGTGCCGGGTTGGGCTTCCACAGTGCTGCCAATTTATTTTCTGGGGGGGGTGCAACTTTTGTCGCTCGGTATTATCGGGGAATATATCGGCAAGATTTATAACGAAACCAAAGGCCGGCCGCGGTATTTCGTGGAGACGTCAGCGGAGTGAACTTGGTTTTTGTCCTCCATCACGGTTTACCGGATTGCTTCGATAATTTTGGTCATCACGTTTAGGGGCGGCATTCAGCTGATCCGCGAGGCAGCAATCCTGCGGTAGCCGCGAGTTTCCTGGGGTGATGTCCCAGGACCAGCAGAGGTGAGGCACGCCGACAATCGCATGCGGGGGTTTTAGGAGGGCTTTGCCCGGCGGCAAGATGAGGTGTGAATGAAACAACCTAGGGGCTTGAAGGTGGAACGGGTTGAATTTGATAGCTACGCGTATGAGTATGAGGAGATGGTTAACTCGGGGATCGCCTTCTTCGGAGAAAAACACGACTACTTTCATGCTTACAAACTCTCTTGCCTCCAAAGGTGGATAGCCGGAATAGAATATTCCGACACGATCCTCGACTTTGGCTGCGGCACTGGCAAGCTCGCAGCCCTCATGGCGCAAACCTTCCGCCACGCCGCGGTCTATGGCTACGATGTCTCCTCCCGATCCCTGGAATTGGCCAGGGCTAGATGCGGGGCACTTGAGAACCTCACCTTTGGGGACAGCTTTACCGAGCATCAGTTCGACCTGATTGTTGCCGCCAACGTTTTCCACCACATCAAGCCTAAAGACCGGAAAAGAGTCATTCTCCAACTACGAGATTCCTTGAAGCCCACCGGGAGGATGGTTATTTTCGAGCACAATCCTCTAAATCCTCTAACCCGTTGGGTGGTGAAGGCCTGCCCCTTTGACGCTGACGCCGAGCTGCTTTCCGCTCTTCAATTTATCCGACTGGCCGGGAGCTGTGACTTGGAGGTCGACTGCAGGCGCTACATTGTCTTTTTTCCTAAGTTCCTCAGCTTCTTCCGCAGGCTGGAGTTCCACCTAGGGTTCTTCCCTCTGGGCGCCCAGTACATGTTGTCTCTCAAAAAGGGCCCCCCCCCTGAGGGGATGCTTGAAGGGAACCGTAGTCTGCTCCCTGGCCAGCTTAAAAACGATCCCCCAGGGAGGTAAGACAAGGGGGCCGCCCTTATCGCCGCTCCTGGGGCTTCTTCGCAGGGGCGCATATGTTTCAGCAGCCTTTTTCCTGTCCCACCAATCCCGGGTGGTGTCGGCCTACAAGCCATTTCAAAACCTCAATTTTCCCTGGTATGTCATTCTGAGCGTAGCGAAGAATCTCGTATTTCCTGATAGTTGAAATCCTTCGGTTTCCGCTCAGGATGACAAAAAACTAGTTTTTCATCAGCCTGAAAGACCCTCCGCTGAGTGGGTGGTAAGCCCAAGTTTAAGGCGGAAATACATTTTCATGGGGATTTGTGTTATCATAAAAATCAAAGCTATCAGGCTCCCTACGAGACAATTGGGCTGCAAAGCTGGCTGTAACCCTGGATTATGCCGCAATAATTGCCTGTAATATGTATAACTATCTGATATAATGAATAATAATCGTTAAATTGGGGGTCCAAGATGCTCAATAGTGGTGAAAGCCGAAAAGAGGTGATCCGGCCGGATTTTAACCGGGCCATCATGATAGATTTCCGGGATGCCAAGATCACCTCGACGATGGTTTCCTCCTGATGCGAGAGATAGATAACCTGCCCCCCCAAAACTGATCCACAAATTATGTTGGAGTATTAGATTTGTTATAAATAAGAGGGCCTTACAGCTTCATATACGGGAAGAGGCCCCCAACACCATCTTTGGACTGCGTGGGGTTGCCGCATAATCTCGGATTAAACATGGATAATAAAAAGATCGTCTTTATAATTCCGCCAGCTGATTCCTTAACGTTGAAATTTGTATCTTATCAACAACCTATTAATCTGGCTTATCTGGCGGCCGCGGTGATCAAGGCCGGCTTTTCTGCTGAAATTTGGGATTACAGCATCGGTGAGTTCGTTGAAAATGATTTTCTTAATCGGATCAGAGAGAGTAACCCGTTTGCGATAGGGGTCCATTGCAAGACGTTTAGTATCATCCAGGGGCATTATTTGGCCGAAATCATCAAAAAACATTTTTCGGGAATAATGACAATAGTCGGCGGGCCCCACTCTTCTGCATTGCCTATCGATACTTTAACGGAGTTCCCTCATTTTGATATAGTGGTCATCGGCGAAGGGGAGGCGACTATCGCAGAACTGTGCCGCGCCATATCCAGCGGGAATGACTTGAAGAATGTGAATGGTCTGGCTTTTCGTGAAGGCGGCACGGCTGTTTGTACCGAAAAGCGGGAATTGATCAAAAACTTGGATGAGTTAGATTATCCGGCCAGGCATTTGCTGGCCAGAAGTACGCCTGGTAATCGTCATCCCACGAGGGGCATATCGCCGGCAAATCATAATGTAACGGAGATTTTTACTTCCCGGGGGTGTCCGGGTAAATGTATTTTCTGCGCGGTGAACATATCCTATGGGAATTGCGTAAGGTTCAGGACGGTAGATAATGTCCTGGGCGAGATCGAAGAATGCATCTCACGTTATAAGTATAATCATATTATCATCCAGGATGATACTTTTACGTTAAATAAAAAGAGAGTAAGCAGTATCTTGGATGGATTCAGAAGGTTGGGTTTAAGCTCCTGGAGCTGTGACAGCCGGGTAGATACAGTCAACGAAGAGATGCTTCAAGAGATGGCGGCATCCGGCTGCAAAAAGATCTCTTTCGGCGTCGAATCCGGCAGTGACAGAATATTGAAGCTGATCAAAAAAAATATTACCGTAGAGCAGGTCAAGCGCACAGTGGCGCTGGCTAAAAGAGCTAATATCGGTATCGTTGAATGTACTTTTATGATAGGCAGCCATCCGGATGAAACTTATGATGACGTGCAGGCTACCTGGAGATTGATCAAAGAGTTAAGCCCTGACATAATCGCGGTTTCCGTGATCGTTCCATATCCAGGTACGGAAGTATATCGATTGATGGAAGAAAGAGGATATATCAATACTAAAAACTGGAGCGATTTTCAGGTGATAGGGGCAACGCCGGGTTGGCATACCGCAAACTTTTCGGCGCTCGAACTGGTGAGGCTGCAGCGAAAATTTATCAACCAATATTATTTTAGTCCCGGGTATTTGATCAAAAGCCTGAGCAAGATCAGAAGTGCAAAAGAAATACAATACCTTTTTAAGACAGGTTTGGAATATATACGATTTATGGCCAAGAACAAAATTTAAACCAAAGACGAAAAAGAGATCTCGACGGACATTCTTCGATAGAGGGCGAAAGAACACGTCCATGATTTGGTTGAGAAGATGGAGGTGTTACTTGCAAACGCCGATCTTTCCTGGGAGATAACGTTAGATGCAATTTCCGCCGAATATTTTCCGATGGACCACAAACCCGGGGCGCTGGATTATTGCCGTGGCAGTGCTGGCGCTGCTTTTGCTTACGGTATATATCGCCGCTTTTTTCTATGGGGTTAACTCTACCCTGAGCGACGACTCGTGGGGAGATATTTCGTATTATAATCAGCTGGCTTATAACTTCACCCATGGAAGGCCATTGCAGACCTCGAGTTACCGCCAAGCCGGCGACGGTATCCTGCACAACCCGTTTCCCTATGCGCATTCCTTCAGCATCCATGTGAATTTCACGCCTTATCTCTTTTTGTGGCCTTACAAGTTCATGCCCACCGTAAACGGTCTTTACCTGATTACCATTCTGTTTAACGTGGCCGGATTCTTGGGAATCGGCTGGTTAATCATGCGGCGCATGTGTTCAAGTAAAGACAGGTTTTTGTCCTATATGCTTGTCTGCGTTGCGTTCTTCTCCGTCCTGCCGAGTATGGGGGTCATTACCTATAAAGGGTTATTTGCGCTGTTTAGCGGGCCGCTTATCCTGGCGGCTTACTACTTCTTCCTGCGGGACAACCGGCTGCTTCTGGCGATTACCGGAGTACTTTTGTGCGGGGTATCCGAAGACCTGATAATGTTTACGTTTTCTTTCAGCGCCTATCTGTTCATTTTTGAAAAACGATTGCGTAAAATGGCGTTGTGGATGGGGTTGGGCGCCGCGGCCTATCTGGCTTTTGTGGTCTTTGTCATCCATCCCGCGGCCAGGTATGGTCTGACCCTGCAACACATTTCCGATCCTCTGGCCAAGCTTCATATGCTGCTTAGCGGCAAGCTGCCGCTGTCGGGCTATAAGGTTTATGGGCCGTTTGCTATCGGCCTTGTCCTGGCGCTGACCGTAATGGCGCTATTTTCGAACTTCAGAAGAGAAATCGAATGGAAAAAGGTTTTCGGCCTGATTTTCATTGCACCGGCAAGTCACTGGTTCATAGTGGTGACATTCTCCGGCGGGCAACATTACATGCCCATAATGGCCTGTACTTTTTTAGCGCTTCTGCTGATCGCGTCAAGGCTCGAATTCCGCCCGGTAGCGGTGGTGCGGATAGCCGCGGCCGTGATTATCTGCATGACGCTTTTCCTGCCCAGAGACACCTATAGGCTGCTAAAGCGCCTTCACTCTCATGCTGATGCAAAAAGCATTGCCAGAATGGAAACAAATAAAAGCACTCTGAGCCATATTGCCGCCTTGCCGAAAGAAGCGGGAATTTCGTATTGGACAAATCAAGGATTAGATGCGTTTATGACTTCACGCAATAATGTGTGGCGGTTCCCGGATTATTTCGATTCCGCGGATTATCTGGTCATCCAAAAAGATGCGGATCAGACTTTTTTTGATACGAAAATAGAAGCTTCTGAGGGTATAGAAGCGGCAATTAAAAGGGGGCAAACCTATAGCAGCAGCACTCAAATTGCTCTACCGGCCGAGATGGTGAAACGTATAGAGAATGAACTGGTCAATGTGAAGGCTTCCCATGAAATTAACGTGGATACCGAACGTGTGCTGATTTTAAAAAGAAAGAAAAGTGCGGGACTGCCTTGTCCGGAATCGACGCTTGGATGGGGATGGATTAACCCAAAATGAACGATTTAGATCTTGCACATTAAGATAATAAAAGAACCCTGGATAGATCTCGATGGGTGTGCTTTTCAGTCGACCCTGAAGGCAATTCTCGATTTCTTCTAACGTAAGATTGTGCTATCTTACTTCTCATAATACGATTTGGCTACAAATAGAGAAAACTTGTCGGGGTTAGACTCGGGGAGAGAGGCCCCCAAAACCATTTTTTGACTGTGGTGGCTAAAGTTGCCGCAAAATCTTGTCAACAATCTTCTCATTTGATAACAGGAAGGTCTATCGCATGCAGTATAAAGACATAATGGAAACACTAAGATATTTCAAGTGGTTGGCCAAACACAAATATTACGATAAGCTTACTGTAATAGGTATAGAAAATTCCACAGCATGCAACCGTAAATGCCCATACTGTCCCAATTTCAATTATTCCCGCGGCAATCATTTGATGTCGATTGAATTGTGGAATAAAATCATAGATGATCTGGCCCAAATGAACTATACAGGGTCAATCTCTCCGGGACTATTTAATGAACCTTTAATAGATGAAAGACTGCCACAATTGATTAAATATGCAAGACAAAAACTTCCCAAATCTGAAATCCTTATATACAGTAATGGGGATTTAGTTAATGAAAAGACTTATAAGGAACTCAAAAAAGCGGGCGTTACCCGATTTAGGATATCACAGCATGATGACAAATGGAAAAATACATTCATGGATTCTGATGCAAAACTATGTCCAGATATAGAAATTGTGAGATACCATAACTACGCAAATCCTGCGATATTGAACAACAGAGGCGGCCTAGTTGACACGATAAAACCGATTTATCAGCCACATTGTTATATGATAGTCTCTACCATGTGGATTGATTATACGGGGAAGGCCATTCTTTGTTGTAATGATTACCTATCCTCCACAAATTTAGGTAATGTTCGGGAAAAGAGCATAAATGAGATATGGACCAATTCCAATTATAGAAAAGTCCGACTGGATGTTCTGTCTGGAATTTATAACGTTCCGATATGCCGAAAATGTAATGGTCTTTAATTTCTGAGACATCATTCTTTAATAAGGTTTGGATTTGACCTTCCTTTAGGTTGTCGAGTGGTCATTTTCCTTCGGTATCACTGCAAGATTAGCCATCATCAGCCAGTATCTCTGGCTTGACTTGGTCCCAACTCTAACTTAAATTGAGCCTGTTGCGAATACATCGTAAAATGTTGCCAAAAAACGGACCAGATTATCTTGGTCAAATGGCATAACATAGGCCGTGAAACTGTTTGCACTCGGCATTTTTGCGGCAGTCTCAAGTTCTGGTGTAATCCATGGAGGCAGGCCATATTGTGTAACTTACTGGTCACGTATGTCTTTCTGACCGAGATAGACGAGTTCGCCATTTACAGGCAGAGCGCGGGAGATTAATGCCCAGTTCGTGTAGCGCCTGCTCAGAGGAGGACTGATGATGCCGGAGAAAAGGTCAAGTTTCCCGGAGGAACTGGAGATTGAGGTATCCATAGTGGTGCCCATGTTAAACGAAGAAGGAAATCTGGATTATCTCTTGGAACGGTTAGAGCCCATCCTGGATCAACTCCAGTGCCGGTATGAAATAATTTGTGTCAACGACGGCAGCACCGATAACACTCTGGAGAAGTTGCTCCAGTACCGCAAAAAGGACTCCCGCATCAAAGTAGTCAATCTTTCTCGCAATTTCGGCAAAGATACGGCGCTTACCGCGGGTTTACATTATTCCCGCGGCACCGCGGTAATCCCCATAGACTGTGATCTTCAGGACCCGCCGGAACTCATAAAGGACCTTTTGGCCAAATGGCGTGAAGGATATGACGTGGTCTATGCCGTGAGGCGAAAACGCTATGGGGAACCCCTTATGAAACGCCTGATGGCAAACTTATTCTACAGATTTATAAATCTTTTCAGCGAAACTCCCATCCCCAAGAACACTGGAGACTTTCGCTTGATGGACCGGCGGGTCGTGGAGGTCCTTAATCAGATACCGGAACGGACGCGCTTTATGAAGGGTCTGTTTGCCTGGGTAGGATTCAAGCAGATAGGCATAACTTATGACCGCCAGCAGCGTCATTTTGGAAAGACCAAGTGGAATTTTTGGAAACTCTGGAATTTTGCGCTGGATGGTATAACGTTGTTCAGCACCTCACCACTTAAGATGTGGAGTTATTTGGGGATAATAATCTCGCTACTCTCATTTCTTTATGCAATGTTCTTAGTCGTTAGGACGACAATATTTGGACATGACGTTCCAGGTTATGCCTCCATCATGGTAGCGGTGCTTTTTCTTGGAGGATTACAGTTGATCAGTTTAGGGATCCTTGGCGAATATCTTGGTCGTGTTTATTCTGAAGCCAAAAAAAGGCCTCTCTATATTGTGAGCCAAAGTTATGGTTTCAATAAAGATGAAGAAATTTGATTATGGAAAGAGATGTCTATCATAAGACTGCGGCCATCGAAAATATCCACTGGTGGTTTATTGGCAGAAGGTTTATTGTTGAACAAATTTTAAACGAATTATTATTGTCTAAGAACGCAGAAATATTGGAAATGGGATGCGGAACGGGAGGCAATTTACCTTTATTAGCAAAATTTGGTAACGTTTATGGAGTGGAACTCGATGATACTGCAAGAGAATACGCTCGTAAGCGAGAAATTGGAACAATTCTGCCAGGAAGTTTGCCGGATGAAATTCCACTTGCCGGGCAACTGTTCGACCTTATTGTAATGACGGATGTTCTGGAACATGTGGGTGAGGACCAGGTAGCCCTGGAGAGGCTCTACCAGAGGCTAAAATTGGGGGGTTATATTTTAATCACGGTCCCGGCCTTCCCTGCACTCTGGAGCCGACACGACGATTTACATCATCATAAGCGCCGCTACACTATAGAAAGACTGCGTACCATATTGATTAATGCGGGTTACAATATTATAAGGGTAAGCTACATTAATTGCATCATGTTTCCCGTTATTTCTGGGGTGCGGATGATGCAGAGATTTCTCGGAATGGCGGACGCTGACGATCTAAAAGTGTACCCACCGGTTATCAACCGAATGCTGGCAGGATTATTTTCCGGTGAGGGCCATTTGTTGAAGTTCGTATCCTTGCCCTTTGGTCTTTCGCTTCTATGCGTGGGGAGGAAAGTTTAATCTCTTTTATTTGAAATGATTGCCCCCTGCCCTCTGTCTGTAATAAAAAAGTGGTTGACTTGAGATAATTGTCAAGGCCATCATCTGCCTGTTTTTCATAGGGAAAGAGATGGTATGAATGAGTTTCTTCGGTGGTGATACTCTATCGGGCAAAGGGTTTTTCGCTTTGGGGGCCACCTGAGGAGCAGAAGCAAAAAGGGCAGAGCGAAAAAGCCCTGCCCCTCCGTATGGCCGCCTGTGCCGACGCTCGGGTCGCTCCCCAGCGTTGCCCTATCCTCTACAGGCGAGTAAATCATACATACAAGAACCATAACACCTAAACAAGGATGAAGTAGACATTCATCATAGGGGAGGAGGAGGTAGTGACGAGTGTTGCGCATGTTCCGCAAGCGAAATCCCCGACCCACATTCATCGCAAATAGAGCCTGCTGATCTCAAGGATTATGCCGCCCCAACCCGGTTTGCTTGATACGCACCGTTATTGCCTCAGCAGCCAACGCATGCCCTTGAATGTTCCAATGGCCATTATTGGGAAAATGATATTGTAACGGGTTCCCACTGGCTTCAAGGATTGGTCGCATATCGATAACGTCAAGCCCCTGATTTCTCACCAAACGGACAAATTCATTATGGACGGCGCTTTCAATCTCCTTATTATCTCCCAACCATAAACTTCGAGAAGGAATGATTAAAACAATTGTTTTAAATCCATTGGAGATTTGTTTTAATTTTAATGCAGAACTATTTAATATTGATTCGTTAAAATATGACTTATTAAGAACTTCTGGAATGTCATATATTAATCCTAATTTTATAAATAAATTTCTGAGATAAACATTGTGTTTCACAATCCATGCAATTGTAAAATACGTCGTGCTATGCTTAGTTAAATATTCTTTAATATCAACTAATATTGATGCCCTTTTTTCGGAAATCTTATAGGGGTTCTGTTTTTCATTATTGCTGGAGTAATCCCAAAGGTCATTTTCAACACAAACGCCAATAATAATATTCTTTATCTTTGCCTCGTTTGCCTGGGCATATTTAAGATATTTTTCATAATCATTAAAGTTGCCAGGGATACTAATATTAAAAACTGGTATTCTTAATTTTGATTCTATTAAATTAGAGAATCGTTCATTTTCCTCTACACCATCGCCGAAGGAAAACGAATCACCCACAACAAAGATATCGTGATACGTTGAAGTTGAAAAATCCTTAATATCCCGGAAACCATACTTATTTATAGATATAGTCACATGAAAATCACCGGAATTGTCGGCTTGGTGTCCTCTGAAGCTCTTGGGCCCCAAAGCCACGCCATCTGGGTTGTAATAAAAGGCGAATTGAGAGGATGGATTAAATCGCGGCAATAATTTTGACAAGGAAAACTCAAGAATAATCAGGCTTAATATAAGTGAAATCAATAGTAATGATAAATTTTTCATGAATCTCTTCCAGTTTATTTTTCTTGATCGTTCAGGCCGCCTCAATATAGCAAAGAGCCGTCTTATCTCTCTGAGTCCCCATGCTCCCACAGGACCAGCCAGCGTCTGTCAGCTCGGAGAGCGCTTGAGAATCGCTCTTCAAGTGCGCCCAGCAAGTTGGCGCCGGAAACGGTCCGCTATATTTTGCCACATCCGGTTTCCTGGACACCGGGTTTTTTAAGCCGCCCTGGCTGCGTGAGGCTTGGTCGAGCCACTGGGCTTTGGCCTGTCAGGGGCTGAGGAAGCCGTTCTTTTCCGTCAGCCACTCTCGATTGTCGGAGTCCACAAAGAGCCCGACCGCCGCTCTCCCCTCCTGAAGCTTCTGGAACACCCTGCCATTCGTGGTCTATTCGCAGGTCCAGGCCCACAGGCCGGTGTATGCCGCTACCACACCGTAGGTGGACATCAGGCCCTGGGAAATGGGCTCCAGGGCGGCTAAGTGGGCGCCCTGTTTGCAGACATGCCAGCCCAGGCAATCGGCGTTCCAGGACGATCTTCGGACTCCGTTTGCCCGGCTGAGCCAAGCGCCTCCTGCTCTCTGGCCAGCTTTCGGTCCTCCTGGGTCACTGAATTATTGCCCAATTCGGTGTCCCAGAAAACCGGAGCCAACCCACTCAGGCGCCACGACTCTCCTTCTGAGCGTATACGGCAGCTCCAATCAGGCAGGCCTCTTCATCGGGTTGCCCCAAGGTCACCATCCCGCCGACACCCTCCTGGAGTAATTTGTAATCGGATAACTTCTGCAATTCATTCTCCAAGATTCGAGTGTAATGGGACCCCACGGCAAGTGCGAAGCCGCCAATCAAGATGATACGGGTCAGTCCTATGGCAAGCCAGATAGTTAATATGGTTTGGGCGAGCGGTCGAGTGGCATATTCTAAGACGCGTAAGGTCCATTCATCTCCCTGCATTACGGCTGGGGCGATATGATCCTCATTCGTGAGATACTCAGGGTTCCCGTTCACCGACCGCCCAAGCGCGGAGTTATTAAATTTCTGCTGATCGCGCCGGGCACATAACTTGGCTAAACGCAAGATACCCCTACCGGATGAGATCGCGCCAACATGGTTCCAGCCACCGCAGTCACAACGGATTCGCTCTGGAAAGTCACCAGCAACCGCATGACCAATTTCTCCGCAGTATTCAACATCATCCATCACCCCTAATGGGTGGTTGCGATCAAACACCTTGCTGCCGATACCACTGCTTACGGTGATGACCAGAAATCGATCGTCCGGCACCTTCTCGCTGAAATACCATGTCGCTGCCGATACGTCATTTAGAATGAACACCGGGCGCTTAGTGCGGTCCTCCAGGATGGTTTTGAGGTCAGGAATGGCACCTTTGTGGCCCACCAGCGTCGGAGCGTCCAATAATATCCTCCGCCCTCGAACCGGACCAGGCACTGCAAGCATTACAGGCGCTTGGGGAGGAAGGCTGCCTCCGAAGGCAGATACATACGACACAATATGATCAATGATACTGTCCCAAACCTCGGTTACAGAGCTACCATCCAAAAAATTGCGAACTTTTCGTTTCTCAATGTTGATCAGCCCGCCACCGGCTGGGGCAGTGGCTCCTCTCAGATGAGTTCCACCCAGGTCAAACACGATGGCTGGCGCACCGAAGTGCATTTGGTCACTCATAAAGAATGCCTCACTTGAACGACAAGAATCTCAACATCAGCCGGAGAATCGTCTATCGGGTTGCGGGCTTCTCCGCCTCTAACCACAGCGACGTCTCCTTTCTTTGGCATACAGAGTCTTCATTGTCGTTTATCACCCTTGAGGGACCGAGTCTATGCCGCTGCCAAGGTAAATTTCCCTCGCATAGCTCGGTTAATCAACATCCTTCTACACTAAGGATGTTTTTTCCCTCCCGGGGGAGGAGACGGGCTTTCTCTCCCCGAGAGATCGTTAGGTAGAGGTGAATCTCCCAGGTGAGAAGTTGTTGAGGCAAGGTGCCAATGTCTCTCATAGATAATTATCCAGATGCTCAGCAAGATGCCGACTATCGGTAACACCATCAGTTGATAGATATTTCTTCCCAAACTTGCAAGGAGCGCCGAATTGGGCAAGCGACGCGCTGCCAGGACAACATAAATGAGGTAGGCCGCATATAAGAGTGACGCACCTACTCCCCCCAATAGCCCTAGCCGCCGATATCGTTTCTGCGCTCGTTTTTGGATGGATATGTTTTCCAGGGGATTTTTTTGATAGGGGCCAGCCGGAGGCATGGTTTTAGGGGAAATTCCTGCACTATTTATATACCAAGCGCTTGCTATAAAAAGAGCAATTCCCAGGAGGGATACCAGGTGTAACCACCAGATAATGGGATGATGGTATTCCAACACCGCGATGAAAGGGCCTGTTTGATTGATAATAACTGACTGGAAGGCAAGATTGGCACGATATACGGTCGAAGGTTGGCCATTCACCCAGGCAAACCAGTGGGGATCATAGTTGTTGGTAATAACCAAAAAAGCCGGTGATTTCAAATTTCCTTTAAAGACTAAACGGTCTGGCGAGTATTCAATAAGGTCCGGATTTTCATCGGCGATGCCAGTCGCTGTCGGGGGACTCTCCGGCCAAGGTCGCTGGGTAAGATCCTCGGCGGAAAAAAAGACTTTTTCGCGCAGTTCAGCGGTACTTTGGTTAATAAGCTGCTTCATGACCGCTTGGCGGTCACTGAGTATTACCGGCGTTTTCACCAGGTAACCACGAGCAAATGGCTCCTTGAAGCGGTACAAGTATAAGGGCATTTTGAATAAATTATTCGCCTTGGTATTTTTGAGGAATTTAAACGGAAGCCCTACGCCATCGATTTTTTGATTCAAATCGGTAAATGGTTCAATACCAACGATTGGTTGTCTCGCAATAAGATATTTGACGTTCATCATAAGAAGCAGTGGTATGTTCCAGCTGGTGACTGGTCTTTGATCAGGGGGGTGCACACTGGAACTCTGCGTGGCGAGGTAGAGGTCAACCCAATACGAGTCAAAGAATTTTTCGTCCTCAGGGTCTTGTAGTTGCGGGAGAATTATCGCCTTAATAAATTGCTTGTAATATTTGTTGAAGAGCACGCCCCTCGCGTTGATGGTTTCAAGCCCGTAAGCCTGCGCCACCCCGGGATGAACATCCACGGTGCCAACGCGAAAAACCGCGGCGGAACCCTCTTGAGGGGAAAGGTTGAGTTCGGGGTGATTATTATAAAGTCTGGCATAGGGCTGGCAAGCCCAAAAATCGGATTGCTTCGACGCCATGCCCATGGCAGCCAAGGCAATGACAAAGCCCATAAACAAGAGCCGTGCAGGTAAAGAATCTTGCCAAGCTGAGATCTCAGGGGAATTACCTATCCGGATTATTGCACGTAAGCTCAAACCCATAACCAAAACGCTCATTCCGATGAATGGGTTGGAGTATGGGATGGGGAGGAACAATGCAGCAAAGGCAATGACACAGGCCAGGATGGATAAGCGGTCCAGCCTTAAGGAAAGAGTTTCTGCAAGAAACAGCGCCGCCGAGATGCTCAGAAGAATATTAAGAGGTTGCCTAAAATTCGTTAGATCCATTTTTATCAAAAAAGTATCCGCGAGAAGACACTTAAAGGGAGAGTAAGAGAATGTAACAATTCCCATATAAATGACCACCAGAACAGCAGCACGTCGAAAATTGCGAGAAGAGCGCAGTAATGGAAGTCCGCAAATAAACAAGGGTGCTGCGGGGAGCACAAGTAATTGGGTCGCGAAAATATAGGCAAAATCGCGGAGAGAATTAAAAAAGCCGTGGTATGCGCAGTTGTACGTTCTGTGAGCAAAGGGAATATAGTCATAGAGGGCATATATGTAGGGAACAAAGAGCAGAACATAGCCGGTCCATATCAGTATGGTTTGCAGGACTAATCGCTTGAGGTTTTCCCGAGGCTGCCCATAAGCTACTATCAGCGCCAAATGCAGTATTGGAAAGAATGGTAAGGTGAGTACAGAATATGATAAAATTGAAATTAACAAAAGACCAAAAATTCGCAAGCTCTTATGAAAAATATTAAGACGGTACTGGCATAGTTCTATCGACCAGACAAAAAATATTGGAAATAAATAATTGAACACCTCGTTAATGACGGTTGTTATGTCACCAGCATTCCCTAAAGCAAATAAGATGCCGCCAAAAAAAGCTATCCGCCGGTCCATTTGGAACAACACCTGCAACATCCTGAACATGCCGTAACCGGCAAGCGCCATAAAACCCACGCAAAGGATCTCGTAGGTGAGCCAAAGCGGCAAAAAGGCTGAAACCAGGGAAAGGAGATAATAGGGTGGGTGCAAGCTGGCAAAGGAGGGCATACCGCCAGCCAAATCGGGATACCACCCAAAAAAACCGTATTTAAGCAGAAGCTTGCCCTGGGTCACGTAATGCAGAAAGTCAGTGTCAAAGGTGTCATGAATGCGTACCAGAGCATAGGGTCCGAGAAGATAGTTAAAATGATAAAACAGGGCAAGAAGGAGGAAGAGCAGGAACATGTGCTCTCGCTCTACAGAAGGAGGAATAACAACGGGTTGGGTAGCATCCACCATAGTTAACTGAGATTATGCCGCCGCCTGGGCCACGGTGTCGAAAAATGGTTTTGGGGACTTCTTGGCTGCGGTGAGAATCTCTTAATGGCGCCATTCCTTAAGCCGATTCCTCTCATCGGCGCCATGGTACCATAAATTTCGCTGAAAACTAATGTTTCCCTGAATTTTGGGCACACCACAGCCTCAGAACCCAGACACCTCTTTGCGGTGGAGCTAAGGACCCCGGGGCAGTACTGATTAAATATGATCAAAAAGGCGGAGGAGGTGATTTGCGTCATAAATCATACCAAGCCCGATGGCACAGTCATGGATGCACCAACACCCCTTTGTTTCTTTCAGGTGTCTTTGATAGGCCTCTGATAAAATTAAGCTTTTCAGGTCCCAATGGTAATCCTTTAGGTTAGCAAAACTTTTAAGCATTTCACAGCGGGCTACGTCTCCGTTAGGCAAAAGGATAAGATCGGCCACACCCGAGAAGCACGCGGCCTGCGGTTTCATTTTCTTTAGGCTCTTGACAATATTTTCGAGTATCCTCCGGTTGTTCATATAAAAGAGGCTATTGGGCTTATGACACCAGAGATGCTGATGCAATATGAGCAAGGCCCGGTCCATTTCCTCCACCGTGAGGAAATCTCTGAACCCGACCGGTGCAAAGTTCGAGGCAAGGTGATTCTTTTTCAGGTTGAAAACTCCTGTTTCGCTGGAGCGCACGAAGGTAAACGCGTGTAAAGCCCCCAAGGACCGAACTTTATTTATTATAGAAGGCAGATCGGCTAAGTTCGTTCTGGAGATAGCGGTGCAGAGCGTCACCCGACCAATTCGTCCGACCCACGCCTTTTTCAGATCTTTGAGAGACTTAATCGTTTCTAAGGTTTTGTCCAGAGCCCCCGCAACTCCCCGGTTGGCGTCATGAAACGAGGCAGGGCCATCAATGGAGAGTTGGAAATGAAGCCGCAGGGGGGTCGCAGTGAGCGCCCGGCTTACCGCTTTTATAAGACGGCCGCCGAGAATCCCGTTGGTAAAGATAGTTATGGCGGGGATTGCTCCAGCGTGGGAGGCCAGAAGCAAAATTTCATCCAGGTCGTCCCGCAAAGTCGGCTCGCCGCCGGTGAGCAATGCTTGGGAGAATACCCCCCGGGACTTTTCGAAAAAAAGGCGGTATTCGGGGATTCCCATCTCCCAGTTTTTTCGTTGTTTGGTGGTTGAGATAAAGCAGTGGGAACAGCGCAGATTGCAGCGGTCGGTTACAAAGATGGTCAAACGTTCGGGAAGGCCCCGGTTTATTAGCCTATGACGCACATATTGGGCGATGCCGCGGGCCAAGCTCTCCTTCAGAACCTTCGGAAACCTGAGGATAACCGGGTATAGCCGTTCAGCGAGTGAAGCATTTGAAAAAAACGGGTTTTTCACGGCATAATAATATGGTCTGGAGCTTTTCGTAACCCGAGGAGGCTACGAAAGAAAAAGTTGAAGCCCAGCATGTAGTACTTAATACTTTTGACCAAAAGGAAGCTGACTATCGTCAGCCGGTTCTTATCGGGAACCGCCATTATTGGGCGCTTCGATCCATACCACCCGGTTTTCATCCGGTAGAGAATCATGGGCGCAAATAATAAGTCAAGTAAAGCCAGAATTGACAGACGCCATGGTGCGTGTTTGGCAACAAGGATGATGCGGGTCTGCAAAAGGTCGTCCAAATAGAGCTTTGGGTCTCGAAAGTGCGCAAAGGTGCCGTTTTGCCGGCCAGCCTGGCTGCATTTATGCCAGACAATGGTTTCCGCGTCCTGGTAAAATTTGTACCCCATACCGCCCAAGGTGAGGCAGAGGTCGTTGTCTTCGTCCCGCTTCAGTTGCTCCATAAAGCCACCGGCGCCTTGGAAGGCATGGCGCTTTATGAGAAGGTTGCAAGTACCGATACCGTCGACATAAGTTGGCCCATAGGCATCAGGTAGGAATGATCGGTACAGAAAGTTGAAATTCGGTAAAATTTTCAACTCCTGAATTTTCAGCACACCCCCGCACTCCTCCATGACCCCACCCACCCCGGCAAGTTGGTCATCGGCTTCCAGCACTTCGACCATGTGCACGAGGGCATTGGGTTTAATGACTTCGGTGTCGCTGTCCAAGAACCAGAGATAATCGCTCTCAGTAATCTGTCCCCCAAGGTTGCGACAATAGCCGGGACCAGAAGGAACCTCATGACGATACCAGGAGAGTGTGGCATTTTTTAATTCAATCTGCACTGCGGACGAAATTGGGTTAGGGCTGCCATCGTCGATAACAATCACGGTTAGCTCAAGGTTGTCCAATCTTAGTCGGTTTATACTGGAGAGAAGACTGGTGAGTTCAGAGGCGCGCTCATAAATAGGGATGATTAACAGAATCTTTTTCTTTCCATTAGCGGGCATGTTAATATCCTCAAAGATCTGAAAAGATCACCCCAAATTTGTATACTTGTCGCTGTCTTGAGCAGATGGTGGTAGTATCAAGTTTCAACAAAGAAATTATTTTATTATTCGGCTGAGAAAGAACTAATATTGCCGATTCCTTTTCGAGTCAATGCCTCCAATTCTCTCTCACACGGCTCCCAAGAAAACAGTTCACCTCTGAGAGAGCAGGTATTTGCCACCTAACCTGCGGATAGTTGGAAGCACCTAAGTTCGGCAAGGAAAAAACTATAATCCTTTCTTTTTTACCAATTTATCAGGCGTTGTCAACAGGTATACCCTGAATACGGGAGCTTAAACCCAAAACCGGTGGCCGGAATTTTGCCGAATTTTCTGTCTAAGTTCTGCCATTTTATGCGTTTGCTGTCTTGTTGTCCGCTCTTTGGACTTCAATCATCAAGGCTTGGATTTAACAGTGCAAGCAAGTTCTCCAAAAAGAATGGCGCAGAGCCAAGCAAAAATAAAAGCCGCGCCAGAGCGCAGAAAGGGAAGCCCCCCGGGCTAGTACCTGCGGGGTCGTGGTCCGAGGTCATGAAACCGTATAATCGCTTTGGTAGAAGAACTTGTGCCGAAGATAACGGACAAGTTTGAGTTCCGGCACGTGGCAGTACAGTTTATTCTTGAGGCGGAAGCGAAAATAGGAGCTGACCGGTCGGGCCAGCTGCCGGGCGAGAAACCTAAGGGGAGGGGAGGCGATGCTGCCCACGGCGTTGCCGAGGGCGTTGGCCAGGATGCTCATATAGGAAACGTTGCCGATATAAACGCGCTGACGGCGATTAAACCAGGGTATCCTGGTGCCCTCCAGGTCATAATCGTCAAAAATCCAATCACTCCATCCCTCCAAGGTCTCTGGCGGGCGCAGGCCATGCTCCAGGGCCAGGGCAAAACTCGGAGTGGCGGGCAGTGCCGTAAAGGTGGCCATGGTTTCTAGTTGAGCCCGGGGATTCTCCTTTTTGAGGCGGTAGGCTAAATCAATGGTCTTGTTGATATCATCAAAGGTTTCCGTGGGATAGCCGACTACCAGGGCGAAGGCCGGGACAAAGCCATGTTGGGCGCAGCGCCGGTTCGCGGCCAGGGTTTGCTCCACCTTGATGCCCTTGCGCATCAGGTCCAGGATTCTCTGAGAGCCGGACTCGGCGCCAAACTTGAGGGTATGCGCCCCAGCCTTTCTGAGCATAATCAGTTCTTCATCCGTGGCCTTCATGAAAACATCTACCCGGGTCCCTGAGGTATAAAAGCTGACGTCCAATTTCTCCCTGACCATGCCGCGACAGATTTCGTAAGCTCTTTTCCGGTCGATGTAAAACTCATCGTCCCGGAGCCAGAAGCCGTCCAGCTTGAATCGCCGGACATCCCTGACGATCATCTCTAGACTTTTTTCCACCGACATGGGCCGCCACCGGCGCCCGCGGATGCTGGCGCTGCTGCAAAACCCACACCTGAAAGGGCAGCCGCGGCTGGTTTGTCCCAGGTCCAAAACTCGAGAACGGCTTTTTACATACATATCCCGGTGAATGTACTTTTCGACATCGACCAGATGCCAAGGCACCGGTAGAAGGTCTTCCAGGTTCACCAAAGGTCTGGGCTCGGTCCTGACTATTTTATGGCCGTTCTTAAAAAAAAGACCCCTGATGGTGCTCAGGTCTCCCTTATTTTCCAGAGCCTGGATGAGTTCGAAAAAGGTCTCATCACCCTCGCCCACCACGACAATGTCCACATTTTCGTTGGCCAGCGTCTGTTCCGGGGTGATGGTGGGGTGCGGCCCACCCCAAACGATGGGTACCCGTCCGTCAGTTAACCGCCGGGCCAGACGGGTTAACCTCAAGGCATGTCTGATCTGGGTGCCGGTCATGGCCGACACCCCGAAACAGAGCAAGTCGTCGGAGACTAACTGTTGAAGCGTTTCCTCGGTGATTCTTTGCGTTCTCTGATCCAGGATAGTCACGCGGTAACCCGCCTGGTCCAACGGCGCGGCAACAGTCAGCAGGCTGTGGGGCGGCGCCACGGTGGATCCAAAATCCATCCCGGTTTTAGGATAAAACAGAATCACGTTAGGTTTGGTCAGACTCTTCATGCCGGCTGTCCTCACAAATTGGTGGGCGAGTTAACGGTCAAGCCGATCTTGGTGCCACTTTGCTTAATCCTCGATTAGAATAAATCCGCCCTCAGAGGATATCTGGTCCCTCTGGAAATCTATCCTGATCGTCCGGTTAAAATCCTGCCGGACCATCGGCCCTCATCACTAAGGAGCCCCTGTGAAACCCCAGACCGATTATGCCTATTATATCATATAGTTGCCAGTAATCCCTCAATTTCTATTCCATAACCCTTTTATCATGGCTTAACTGAGATTATGCCGACGGCTTGGCCACGGGGTCAAAAAATGGTTTTGGGGATCTCTTGGTTTCGTTGAGAATCTCCCAGAGGTGCCTTTCCTCAAGCCAACTCCTCTCATCGGTGTTATGGTATCATAAATTTCGTTGAAAAATAATGGTGCCCTGAATTTTGGGCACACCACACCCTCAGACCCCAGACACCTCCTTGCAGCGGAGCTTGAAGACACCAGGCAGGTAGCTTGTGGTCGCTTAGGGCCCAGTAGGCCCGGAATATGGGAATGCGATTATTGCTTTTGCTCTGATTAATATGCTATAATTGATCTGATTAAATCACTACTATCCGGTAGAGGCTCCTAAACCTGGTTGGTACAGAAACAGCTATTGATGCGGTATAATCTCGGTTTATGAGGGTAAGGTTGTAATCTATGTATCTGTTATTGATGACCTCCTTTACAGCAATATTCATCTCTGCGTATATCCTTAGCAAAGTATTTTTCAACAACCGAAGTTCAGCACTTATTATTATAGTTTCTGGTCTGCTTTACCTGTTGCCTACGATAGCGGGAGCATTAGGAATTCTACGCCCATATTTATTATTTAATTTTGCACTTGTCGCACTCTTAATAAGTGTCTTTACATTAAGATGGCAACGTGATAGTAAATCAAATGGATTTAATTATTATTCAATTGAATATTGCGCCAGACCAATTTCATTGGAAGTTTTACTTGTAGTTGTCCCTGCCATTTGCTCAATTTCATGGATATTAATCTTTGTGGTGCAATCAATCAGGCACAGGATAGCACTTCATTACATTTCGCCTTTGCCATGGGATGTTGTTACATATCACTTTCCTACCTTAGTTAACGCTATTCAGAGTGGTTCACTATGGACTACTTTCTGGGCGCACTACCCCATGGGGTGTGAAATGATCCATTCATGGGGTTTCGTTTTTTTAAGAAACGATGCGTTAGTATACCCGACTCACTTCTTCTTTACTATTGTGTTTATATTTTTTTCTGGAATTATTCTCCATATATTATGTTTTCAAGATGGGAAAGCACTATCTGGCACAGAGATAATCGCTTATTTGATTATGACAGTGATGTTACTGGTTTCCCCACCTCTTTGGGATATGCAATTCAATGAAGTAGGCAAAAATGATATTGCTATGAGTGCTTTCGTTATGGCGGCGCTTTGTTTTCTTTTGCAATGTATAACCGAGACGTCAACAAGTAAATCTTTTAAGCAAAACGTATTATTAACAGGTATTGCGCTAGGCATATTATGTGGCATCAAACCTCACGGCTTATTATATGCCGTCTTTTTTCTCGTAATACTGCTCAAGGATAGTTTTGCTAAGAAAGTCATAATGTATTCGATGGGTGTCGTAGGTTTATGCATCCTACTTTTAGCAGGTTTTTGGTATATTCGGCCATTAATTATGCTTGGAACCATCCCTCCGTCTGGGGTTGACTTATCTATTATTTTTAATCTTCACAGGGGCCTGGGTTTATTTCTAACCGGCCGGGAGAACATACTCTTTACGCTATCTATGGTTTTTTGTCTAATCATGGGGGTGGGTTGGCATAATAAAGACTTCAGAATGAGGGTAGTGAATTATACCCTGGCCGCGTCGATCGTTATATTCTGGTTAACCCCCTTTGGGGCTTGGGATGGCTATCTGCATCTAAGATATGCGTCGGCAACTATTCCCCTGGTTATCATTATGGGC
This sequence comes from Desulfobaccales bacterium, assembly GCA_041648175.1. Lineage (NCBI taxonomy): Bacteria > Pseudomonadati > Thermodesulfobacteriota > Desulfobaccia > Desulfobaccales > Desulfobaccales bacterium. The sequence goes on from JBAZPO010000013.1 coordinate 75,590, forward strand.
ATTGCGACATTTTTGCGCCTTTTCGTAAAGACGGAGGTGGAAAATGACGCGATTCAGTTGAAGGAACCGAATTACTGGACTTATCGGCGTGGGACGGTCTTGGCTTGTGTCTTATTGGGTCTGGGTTCGGTAGCGATGCTGGTTATCCCGTTGCTAGGCGGATTAGAAGGTAAGCCACGTTGGGCATGGAATCTTCGGGCCCTGATCATAATCGGCTTTTTGGCTGCTTCTCTCTACATCTACAATTCTGTTAAAGCTTTCAAAGAGTATCGGCTAAATATGTCTCGAAGTTTATTGTCAGTGATTTCAGTTTTTATGGTCTTCATTACGTTATTTATCCAGATTATCTTTTATAGACCACCCGGTGATTTGCCGGGTTACAATGAAAATACCTCAGTATACCGGTGGATATACGAAAATATACATGGAAAAACTATTTACCTCTTAGGATTGCGCCCATATGGCTTTTATGGCAAGGAGTTTTCAAACAGAGTCATTTACGATGGAGATTCTTATGGTACAAAGTTAGAGGAATGGTTATCTCCCATAAAACAAGGAAAGGCTGACTACCTCATTATTGGGAGAGACTATGCTCAACATGAAGGATGGTACGATTATAAGCCATTTCCGAGCGATCTTGCTAAGATTCTGGCAAAGCCCAATATGTTTAAGTTAGTATGGTCAGACGATTTGGCCATGATTTTTAGCATAGAACCAAGCTTTTTTACTCGAGTTGGATCAGGTTTTCTTGGAGAGGTGGGTGATAATCCAGTGACCCAAAGAGGAGCGGAAGATGGCCGGAAGTAGGATGGTGGCTAGGTAATGATTGATGGGTAGGCTGGGGTGGGACAGTTGACTCATGGGTGTGCGATAGGACCATAAGCCCCATAACTCACTTCAATGCTAGGTTTTTTCACTGCAACACTATAGCACTGATTGGCTGCCATAGGGCGGTTTTACTTGCGATCTTAAATAATTTCTACCGGACAGCAGTGGCGAAAGTATGAAAATTCTCGATCTCGGCTGTGGTAATAAAAAGCAGCCCGGTACCGTAGGAATTGATCTGAATCCATTAACGGACGCCGATATTATTCACGATTTAAATAGCGTACCGTATCCATTTGAGGATTCGTTATTTGATGAGATTATTGCAGATAATATAATTGAGCATCTCGATAATGTAATTTTGGTTATGGAAGAATTAGCCAGGATAAGCAAGGTGGGGGCATCTATAAAAATTATAGTCCCTTATTTTCGCTCGAAATGGGCATATATTGATCCTACCCATCGGCATTTTTTTACGGCAGAGTCGTTCGCTTACTTTGAAGAAGAAAACATTATCAGCAAATTATATAAATATACACAAGTAAGATTTAACGTAAATAAGGTAGTTTTTAATGAGAGCCTTAAGAATGGTTTTATTAAATCAATTGTGATATTCTTCGCCAATAGATGGCCTGTGCGATACGAGACATATTTAAGTCATCTTTATCCTTTAGATGATTTGACATTTTATTTGACAAATTTAAAAAGATGATTCATGGTCACTAGCATCGACGTTTTCCCTCAATTGTAAGGCCTGATATATCGACGAAATGAAGAATAAGATACTCTATTTCTCCGATTGTCATATATATGGGGGGAGCGATCGGAATATCATTAATCTTTTGAACTACATGGCTGAAGAACCATGCTTAGAAGTCTTTTTCGCCTATCGCTATTTTAAAACTTACCAAAATGGGGTCAATAGAGAATTATCTAAAAAAGTGAAGGCCATTCCGCTTTCACTTCTGTCCAATGTCACATTTTTTCATCGATTGAACCAGATAGTAACTAATCGCCTACTAAATAAAATTATTAAAATACCTTTTTGGTTATTGTACAAAATTGGTATTTATACGCTTTACGATTATTTCGTTCTACGAAAAACAATTAGCCGAATTAAGCCTGATATGATTCATGTGAACAACGGGGGGTATCCGGCATCATTTGTCTGTCAAACTGCGATTTTTGCTGCTAAACATTCTGGTGTTAATAAAATTATCTATCATATTAATAATCCGGCTGCAAAACAGGGTATCCTGCTTGATAAGTTGATCGATAAAAAAATTAATCAGTATGCCAACTACTTCATTACAGCTTCAAGGGAAGCGTCCGTGTCCCTTGCACAAAATAGATTTTTTGACATCCACAAATTGGTGCAAATCTATAATACGATTGAAAACCCTGAAATTGTTACATCTAAAGAAGCAATATGCAAATTGCATAATATTGATGCTGATAAGTTTATTCTTTGTGAGGTAGCATTTCTTTCTCAACGAAAGGGGCAGATATACATTCTTAACGCATTACGTAAAATTAAAGAACTTTACCCAGGTATTAATTCACAATTAGTACTATTCCTGGTGGGGGATGGAGAGGATTACCATAAACTGAAAAAATATTGCGAAATGAACGAGTTGTCGAATGTCATATTTACAGGCTATCAGGATAACTATGTTGACTATATTGCTTGTTCAGATATTTTTATTCTGCCTTCAATTGGATATGAGGATATGCCTCTCGTGGTTTTGACTGCGATGCAGTTAGGCAAACCCATAATTGCGACAGAGGTTGCCGGCATTACAGAAGAAATTGAAAACCTTAAAAGTGGTATCGTGCTAAAAGTGGAAAAACTGGATACCCTTTATCTTGAAATTATCAAATTATTTGGAGATAGTGATTTGCGTTATTATTATGCAGAAAATGCAGTGAAACGCTTCAATGAACATTTTTCGCAATCGCAGGTATATGCACAGATCAAAGCACTCTATGCAATGTTGCCTAAAAACGGACCAGAATATCCTGGCCAAATGGCATAACATATTGTAATATCGGGAAAAATATATTAACACCGCCAACCAAGCTGTAGGGCCTGCAGACTCGTAAAGCAAAACAGCTTAAACCAAGAAAGGTTGATTAAATTTTGTCAATTTCACCAACAGTTAAGCGGGTTTTGATTACCGGTGGTACGGGACTGCTTGGCGTTGCCATTCAAAGGTCCGCTCCCAAGAACATACAGGGATTCTCAGTTTATTTTCCGGAACGTTCTTTGCCGGTATCTCTTCCGTTTTCTGTTCTTGCCGCGGACGTGTCAGACCGAATGAAGATGCGATCCGTTTTTGAATGGGCCAAACCTGATGTAGTGATTCATGCAGCCGCGATTGGAAGCGTTGACTTCGCTGAACGGAACCGCGAAGAAACTAAAAAAATCAATATAGGTGGCACAGAGGTTGTTGTTGAGCTGTGCCAAATCTTCAAGTCTCGACTTATTTATATTTCATCGAATGCTGTATTTGATGGGCGTACGCCACCTTATTCCGAAACTACCGCGGTAAACCCGATCAACTTCTACGGGCAACTCAAGGTAGATGCCGAGAATGTTGTTCGTAAAAGTAGCATGCCTTGGGCCATCGCTCGTCCCATTTTGATGTATGGCTGGCCATACCCAGGTGAGCGCGATAACCCCGTAGTGTGGTGGTTGCGTTCCCTGGAAAATGGCAAGCCTATTAAGGTTGTAGATAATGTATTTAGCAAACCTCTTCCGGCGTGCTCATGCGCAGATGTCATATGGGCATTAATTCAACAAAATCGAACTGGCATATACCATGCGGCTGGACGGGATCATGTTTCACTTTACCAGTTCGCTTTGCTGACGGCAGAAGTTTTTGGCTTGGATGCTAGATTGATTACACCAGTCCCGGATTCTTATTTTCCTGAGATTGCCCCTCGTCCCCAAGATACCTCTTTCGATACGACCAAAATGGAAACCCAGTTGGGGGTGAAAACTGTTGGTGTTAGAGATGGCCTGTTAAAGATGAAAGCCGAGCGCATAACCATATTATGAGACTGTTCATTGTCGGCCCTCGATGGGTAGGTGGATGGACTGAAGGTTTGGGGCGGGCTGCTGATGCTCTTGGCCACAAAGTGGCTTTGTTCTTTTACCTGGATGGTGACTCCAATTATCTGAAGGACGAGGCAAAGAAGCGCTTACCTCCCATCCTGCAGAAGGGGCTAAGGGTGGGACTTAACCAGGTAAAACGGGCGCAGATTGTCTTAATGAACCGTCGTTTGATTGCTGCAGCTCGTGCTTTTCAGCCTGATGCCATAGTGATCCTTAGAGGTGAGACAATCTCTTGGGAGAGTCTTGTAACTCTGCGAACTTTGAGAATACCCCTAGTCTCTTGGTGGGTTGATGATCCGTTTCGCTTCCCGTCGTTTTTGCGGCATTTTGAACTTTTTGATATAGTGTATGCATTCGATAAAGAATGTGTCGCTAACCTTAAAGAACGCGGTTTCAAGCACGTTATGTATCTTCCCTGTGCCTGTGATCAAACCACATTCTATCCACAGTCACTCAATCCATCCGATTATCCTTTGCTCAACTGCACGGTCGGTTTTGTCGCAGTGTACTATCCAGAGCGCGCCGTATTGTTAAGCCAAATGAAGGGGCTGGATCTTGGTTTGTGGGGCAGCGGCTGGGAGGCGGCACCGGAACTTTGCGAATTTCCCTCTGGCACTTGGCGAGGTCTACGGATCACCGCGGCCAATGCGGCCAAGGTCTATAATTTGGTTAAGATATGCCCTAATGTGCATCATTCGCAAACACGCTTTGGCGGAATCAATACAAGGACGTTTGAAATCCTGGCTGCTGGTGGCTTTGAGCTGGTGGACAATGTTCCGGGATTGGAAGAACATTTTGAAGTAGGGCGTGAAATTGTGGCTTATTCCTCCCCTGGTGAATTGCGTGAATTAACTGAATATTATCTCTCCCATCCGTCCGGACGGGCGGCAATAATAGAGCGGGGCCGCTCCCGCGTTCTGCGCGATCACACTTACGAGAAGAGACTCGAGGTTATTCTAAAAACTCTTGATGGTTCAGCTTTAAGCTGAATTTAACAGGTCTTGAGAATTCTAAGGAACCTGGGAGGCTTTAAGCTTTACTAAGCTAACTTGGCATGGTCTCTCCTTGTCAGCCTACGTAATTTCTACCGGAAACAACGTTTAAAATAATTTACCTATTGCGAGTAATGAAATGGCTTTAAGTCGTGAGCAGATTGTCGAGTCACATCTATCTGGGAAATTATACGCAAGTGTTATTGTATCGGCTTATAATAGATTAGAAACATTAAAAATGTGTTTAACAGCGCTATTCCACCAATCAATTGAATTAGATAAATATGAAATAATACTAGTTGATGATTGCTCTACCGATGGTACAAAAGATTACATTGATAACATTATACAGACTGCGCCAAATTTAAAATACATACGTCATCAAGTTAATCAAGGGTTAGCCTCTGCACGTAATTCTGGTATTCTAACTGTTAGTGGTGAATATATAATTTTTCTCGACTGCGATATCATACCTGAACCTGATTTTATTGAAAAAATGTTATTTTACCACGCGCAATACCCGGATGAAAAAACTGTAGTAATTGGTAATTTGAGTTTTTATAAACATCTAACCGACAATAACAACATTGCTTATTTTGCTCAGTCTCGATATTTAGGTTTTAGAACGAAAAGAGAAATGGCAGAAATAGATTTATCAAATTTATCACCCAGATATTTTGCTGGCGGGATAGCCTCAATACCGTATAGTACGGTTATGGAGGTCGGGTTATTCGATTCTACCTTCAAGTTCTATGGGGGTGAGGATACAGATTACGGTATTCGTTTGGGTAACCATGGGGTAAGATTGATATTTGGTGCTTCAGTTAGAGCATACCACAACGATCCAGTATTTTTCCGAAAATATAAGAATAAACGTATTGAAGCGGCGCGGGAAGGATTCAAAATAATGTTGAACAAACATCCGGGGTGCTATGATAATACCTGGATAAGTTTATTAGTTCCCATAAATAAACTAAAAGATCCCATATTGTTGATGGTTATGAAAATTATTTTAAGAATGGCTCTCAATCCATTTAACCTTACTATTATCGAGTACTGGCTTCAAAAAACTAATAAATATAGATTGTTATATTCATCAAGTTTATATAAATTTGCTATTATGGGATGGACATTGATGGGACTTCAGGAAGCCAATAAAAAATATAGCAGTGTTTGGAAATGACCCTCCCCAAATGAAGACCAGGGAATACGGTGCTCAGGTTACGTGGTTTTCAGTTTTTAGCGGAAGTCTTTTTCATGGATAGAAGCGGATATCCTCGCCCCAGGATAATGCAGCAAAGATTTATGGAAAATTGGTTAACCTTAAGATATAAAAAGAGATAATAAGCAAGATAGGATTTATAATTGATCGTTAATGGTGGAAGCTGGGATGAGGTGATCCAGCCGGAGTGCAAGTGGGCCATGCTGGGAGATCGCTAGAGGCGCCAGGATCACATTGGAACGTTCTCCGGCTAGGAGAGAGTTCCCAGGCACGTATGCCAGGGGGGGCAAGATTGCCGCATGATCTCGGCTATGGTCAGAAACATCAGCAAGCAAAGGGCAGTAGCAAAAGGGTCGGGCAATCCCAGATCAAAGTCCACAATGAAGCCCGTAACCCCAAAGTTTATCCCCTGGGTTCCAATTTTTCATGACCATGGGGAAGCACTAAATGCAACCACTTAGCAGAACAATTTAAAACATAGATGAATCTCCTGATCATTACCAACCACTTTTGGCCGGAGAACTTTCGCATCAACGACCTGGCTCTGGGGTTGATAAAAAATGGCCACCGGGTTACAGTCCTCACCGGTGTGCCTGACTACCCGGAGGGAAAATTCTTCCCTGGTTATGGTATCTTCAAGAGGCGTCAGGAGAACTACCAGGGGATAAAGATCCGGCGGGTGCCCCGGGTGCCCCGGGGCCAAGGCGGCAAGCTGCGGCTGACCTTAAGTTTTCTTTCCTTTGCCCTGTGCGGCTGTCTCTTGGCGCCGATGTATTTCCCCAGGTCATTTGACCTGATTTTGGTGTTCGAGACCTCGCCGGTGACGGTGGGATTGCCGGCCTTGGTTTTAAAAAGGCTCAGGAATATTCCCATCATGTTTTGGGTGCAGGACCTCTGGCCGGAAAGCCTCTCCGCTACCGGAGCGGTCAGTTCCAGTCTTCTCCTGGGTCTGGTTGGCCTTTTGGTGCAACTGATTTATCGCGGCAGCGATCTCATGCTGGCGCAGTCACGGGCCTTTTTCCCTTCCATCGAGAAGTATGGCGGCTCAAGGGAAAAAATCGTCTATCTTCCCAACACCGCCGAAGACTTCTACCGCCCGGTGCAAGTGGAAGCCAAGGCGCCGGAACGATCCCTGCTTCCCCGGGGGTTTATCCTGATGTTCGCTGGTAACATCGGCGCGGCTCAGGACTTTGAAACCATCCTGAGCGCAGCTGAAGTGCTCAAAGACCAGCGTGACCTGCATTGGGTAATCCTCGGAGATGGCCGCCGGCGCGCCTGGGTTGAAGACCAGGTGGGGATTCGGGGACTGGGCAACACGGTGCATCTCTTGGGGAGACACCCCCCGGAAACCATGCCCCGCTTTTTTGCCCTGGCCGACGCTCTGCTGGTGACCCTCAAGAAGGAACCGATCTTCGCCCTGACCATACCCGCCAAGGTGCAGTCGTACCTGGCCTGTAGCAAGCCCGTCATTGCCTCTCTGGACGGGGAGGGTGCCCGGGTGGTGCAGGAGGCCGACGCGGGTCTTGCGGGTCCGGCCGGAGACTCAGCGGCACTGGCGGATAACGTCCTGGCAATGTACCACCTGCCCACATCAAAGCGCCGGGCCATGGGACTCCGGGGCCGCGGCTATTTTGAGCGACACTTTGAGCGGCAGATGCTTCTAGACCGGTTGGAGAAACTGATGCAGGAGGTGAAGGGCGACCAGGGGAGAGTTTTGGAAAAAGGTATTTTAGGGCGGAAGATGCCAATACGATAAAGGGGTTATGGCTTTTCAAAAGTAACTTTGGTACCAATTTAATGTAGATTAAAGTGAGTTAAGAGGGTGACGGTGGGGAAGGGCGGCAAACCTAAAAGAATCTTGGTTCTGGGGGCTAGCGGGGCGTTAGGGCATGTAATGTTCACCTGGTTGTCGGGCCGTGACGGTCTGGAGGTCTTCGGCACGGTCAGGGACCAGGAGCAGGCGGGCCATTGGTTTTCTCAGAATTTATTAAATAAATGTTTAGGAAATGTGGATGCTTTTAATTTTAATAGCTTGATAAATGCCTTGGCTTTAGTAAAACCTGAGATAGTGGTTAATTGCATCGGCATCGTCAAACAGTCACACTTGGCTGCCGATCCGGTCATGTCGATCTCCATCAATTCCTTGTTACCCCATCGCCTTGCCGTAGCATGCCGCCTTGCCGGAATTCGCCTGATCCAAATGAGTACTGACTGTGTCTTTGACGGCGTCCGAGGCAATTACCGGGAGGAGGACCCGGCCAATGCCCTGGATATTTACGGCCGGACGAAGGCCCTGGGGGAAGTGACCTCTGCCGGTTGTCTCACCGTCAGGACCTCCATCATCTCTCACGAACTTCGGGGCAAATTAGGGTTATTGGAATGGTTTCTGGCACAGAAAAACCAGGTTCGGGGATTCACCCGGGCTATTTTTAGTGGCTTCCCCATGATAACCTTTACGAAAATTATCGAGGATTACCTGTTGGAAGATCCTGGACTAACCGGGCTCTATCACATCTCCTCCGTCCCCATTACTAAATACGACTTGTTAAAATTGGTGGCTAAGCAGTACGGTAAGAAAATCGAAATAACTCCCGATCACAGCCTCAAGGTGGATCGCTCCCTGGACTCCTCCTCTTTTCGGAAGATTACCGGCTATACGCCGCCGTCTTGGCCGGAGATGGTGGCTGAGATGCATCAGCATTATCTCTCGTCAAGCGACTATAAATAATAACCTAAGTTTGGATAAAAAAAATGATACTGACCGATAAAAGAATCGTAATCACCGGGGGTACGGGGTCGTTGGGAAAGACGCTGGTAAACCGGATTCTCTCAGGCGAATTGGGAACCCCCAAGAAGGTCATCGTATTTTCCCGGGATGAAGCCAAGCAGCACGACATGAGGATCGCGTACCTGTCCAAATCGGTGGTCACCGATGAGGTGATTTACCGCAATTTCATGAACATCCTGGAGATGCGCATCGGCGACGTCCGGGATTATGCCAACGTCTGTTCGGTGATCAAAGACGCGGACATCGTCTTCAACGCCGCCTCATTGAAGCAAGTGCCCACCTGTGAGTACTTTCCGGTGCAGGCCTTGCAGACCAATTGCCTGGGGGCTTACAATATTGCGCGGGCCATCGAAGAGAATAGCTATCCGGTAGAGACGGTGGTTGGCATCAGCACCGATAAGGCGTGCAAGCCGGTTAACGTTATGGGCATGACCAAGTCCATTCAAGAGCGCATCTTTATTGCAGCCAATATTATGATGCCCAAAACCCGCTTTATTTGCGTGCGCTACGGCAATGTGTTGGCTTCCCGGGGGTCGGTGATCCCCCTGTTTCACGAACAGATCAGAAATGGCGGGCCGGTTACTATCACGATTCCGGAAATGACCCGCTTTCTCTTGAGCCTGGACCAGGCGGTGGATACCGTATTTGCTGCGGTACGCTGGGCTGATCCTGGGGACACCTACATACCGGGAGCCCCCAGCGCCACGGTGCTCAATATTGCCCGGGCCCTCATCGGGGAACGGAAGATTGAGACTGTCGTCACCGGCATCCGCCCGGGGGAGAAAATCCACGAGATCTTGGTGTCCGAAGAGGAAGCCAACCGCTGTTTTAAGCAAGGCGATTATTATACCATAAGGCCCATGCTGCCGGAGTTGCGCCAGGAGGGAGACCTTCTAGGCCCTTGCCTAAGAAATGAGTTCAGCTCCGCTAATGCGAGTCTCACCTATGAGAATACCCTGGAATTACTCAGGAAACATGGCTTGTTAGGCGATGCCAATAATATTGATTTCTCTTAACTCCTTTGGGAGAAATAGCAATGCCGGTTAAAGTAATGACCATTGTCGGGACCCGGCCGGAAATAATCAAACTATCCCGAATAATGAGCGAACTGGATAAATATACTTGCCATATCTTGGTTCATTCCGGGCAGAATTATGACTACGAGTTAAACGAGATCTTTTTCAAAGATCTAGAGATGAGGAAGCCCGACCATTTCTTGGATGCGGTGGGAGGCACGGTGGCTGACACCATCGGCAACGTCATCAGCAAGGCCGACGCAGTAATGGCCCGAGAGAACCCTGATGCGCTTCTGTTACTGGGAGATACCAACACCTGCCTGGTGGCCATCCCGGCTAAACGGCGTAAGATCCCAATTTTCCACATGGAAGCGGGCAACCGCTGCTTCGACCAAAGGGTCCCTGAAGAAATCAACCGCAAAATCGTTGACCATCTCAGTGACATCAACATGACTCACACGGAGCATGCCAGGCGTTATCTCCTCCAGGAGGGCATCAAGCCGGAAATGGTAATCAAGACCGGCTCTCCAATGAAAGAGGTATTGATGCACTACCGGGAGCAAATTGAAGAATCTACGGTCCTGGCCAACCTGGGTTTGGCGCCGCAGGGTTACCTGGTGGTCAGTGCCCATCGAGAAGAGAATATCGACAGCGATACTAACTTCAGTGACCTGTTAGCCACTTTGAAGGCCATGGCGGATAGGTATCGCAAACTTATCATCGTCAGCACCCATCCCCGCACCAGGAAGAGATTGGCGGATGCCGGGGTCATGGAACTGGGAGAAGGCATCCGGTTCTTAAAGCCGCTGGGATTCTTCGATTATGTCAAGTTGCAGCTCCAGGCTTTTTGCGTGGTGTCCGACAGCGGCACCATCACGGAGGAGTCTTCCATCCTCGGTTTTCCCGCGGTGACCATTCGGCAGGCACATGAGCGCCCGGAGGGGATGGACGTCGGGACCCTGATCATGTGTGGCGTCAAAGCCCCTCGGGTTCTCGAGGCCATTGACGTCGTCACCTCCCAGCATGCCGCCGGGGGACGACGATTCGCTCTGGTTCCAGACTATGATGTTGACAATGTCTCACAGAAGGTGCTGCGCATTATCCTCAGCTATATCGACTACGTCAACCGGACGGTCTGGCAAAAAACCTAACTCATGTTCAAGCTATTCAGCCTCTATATCTCCCAATGGAAAGTGCTGTTAATCGCCGGGGACGCGGGGTGCTATCTGCTATCGGTGGCCGCTACCCTCCTGTTATACCCCTATACCACAGACAGGGCGTGGGATTTTCTGTATCAATATAGGGTTATCTTTTTATTGATAGGGGTTACCTATTTTCTCGTCCTTTTTATTGCAGATCTTTACGATTACCTGAAAGATTTTCGGCAAATCATAAACATCGTGCACGTCCTGATCGCCTGCTGGATCGGCAGTCTGGCGGTGGTCCTAATATTCTATTTTACCATTAAAGGCGCATACGTAGGCCGCAGTATGATAATCATCCAGGCGGTGTTTTTTTCGATTCTCATGGCCGCCTGGCGCTTTGTTTTTTCCGCCATATCCCAGATCCAGCGGTTGCAAAAGCGTCTCCTGATCATCGGCGCCGGCAAGGCCGGGCGGCACCTGGTGAGTTCCCTCTGCAGCAGGTCCGGGTGCGGCTTTGACGTGGTGGGCTTCGTGGATGACGATGTGACGAAGGTGGGGACCCAACCGGAAGGTTTGCCAGTCCTGGGAGATTCTTCGCGCTTATCTGATTTAATCAAGGGATATCAGATTAATCTGGTGGTAATGGCTATGTCCCGGGAAAGGTCTCCCCAGCTGACCAATAATTTGATCCAGGTATCCTGGGATAACTGTCCGCTTGTTGACCTGCCTACTTTCTATGAGTTTCTCACCGGGAAGCTACCTACCGAATATATTTCGGATAACTGGATTTTTAATTGGAGTATTAATAACAGCAAGATTTACTATATTCGGGTAAAGCGGCTCCTTGATTTGATCCTGGCTGCATTTTTATTAGTTCCGACCGGTCCTCTCATGCTGCTGACGGCACTGTTAATCAAGCTCGGAAGCGAGGGCCCGATATTCTTCCAGCAAGAGCGACTTGGCCAAAAAGGCAAGCCTTTTCAGATAATTAAATTTAGGACTATGGTGCAAGGGGCTGAAAATAATGGCCCGGTGTGGACCGACTACAATGACCCCCGTATAACCAAGGTGGGAAAAATCATAAGAAAGCTAAGGTTGGATGAGTTGCCGCAGTTATTGAATATCCTTCGAGGAGAAATGAGTTTTATCGGCCCTCGACCTTTGGCGCACACCGACTACATGGATACGATTCAATTTTATAATTATCGAACCCTCGTAAAACCGGGCATCACAGGCTGGGCCCAGGTGATGTATCCAGAGGGATTAACCATTGACACAACCCAAGAAAAGCTAAAATATGATCTCTATTATATTAAAAATATTAGCTTGTTATTGGATCTGGCTATTCTCTTAAAAACCGTGCGTACAGTTGTCTTTGGGAAGGGAAGATAAGGATTCATAAATGATAGGTAACATTTCTATATTAATATGTTCGTTTTTTTTCATATGCGTTATATATTTTTATCTTTTGAAGGTATGGCCTGATATAGACGTATTAGATTTGTACATAGTTTTTATTCTATTTCATTTCGGATTCTATCCTTTTATTAGAGGCTTATATTTCGGGAAAGATAACATTTGGCTCGACTTAGGCGACAGTAACCCATTAGTCATTGGAGTAGTGTTTGGTCATGTATTGTTAATATTAGCTGTTATAAAAATAAGTTATATGCATTTATTTAAAAATGTTAGGGAATTTCTGAAAATTGAGAGATTAATACAGGAATTTAGTTGTGTAAATAAATTAGTATTGCTATTAATTTATGGAATACTAATTCTGTTTCCGATATTTAGCTACTATAAATATGGCATAAAGACCTATATAATGCCAGATGATTTTAAACAAATTGGCAAGCAGCTTCCTTATTGGTTTACGTCAATAAGAACAGTATATCCATTATTGGCATTTGTAGTTTCTTTGGGGTTAGTTGCATCTTTGTTAAAATCTCGAGGATATTATAAATATATATGGATAATTATAACAGTTTTATTTGTACCAATCGTATCAATCTATGGGAGAAGGTTTTTTTTAGGTATTATTATAGTTTGGGCGATTTTTTGGTGCATCGAAGACAGAAAAGAAATATTTTCAATGAAATATTTGAAAGTTGGTTTGGGATTAATTTGTGCTTTCTTTTTATTTAGTAACCTGTTTCAAGCCTATCGTCCTATATTTGAATCAGTAGGGCAAATAAAACTACAAAATATGGAAAATCCATTTAATGCTGCGCTAAACTTTAAGGCAACAATCAATAACGTGCAGTTGAGAGCTGGAACCTGGGAATTTAATTTCTTGGTTTTTGATCACCAATTCACTAAACCTGGTATGACTACGAATGGGAAAATTGCTTGGGAGGGTATTAAAAGTGCAATCCCAAAACTATTATGGCCTGGTAAACAATTTATGTGGACAGACGACATATTAGTTGCCTTATATCATAAAGACAAGAGGCAAATTGACATTGGTAAAAATTTGTTTGGTGTAGGGCAACTAGAAATTGGTTATTTATCTCTGATCGTTGTACCATTGATTATTATAATGATAATTGCAATGATGGGTAGCTTGGTTAAAATGACTTTACAGTACCCAACGTTTTTATGGTTATTTTCTGGAAATATATTGTACTTTTTGCTTAATATTGAAGAAAATGGTAATGAAATATTTTTTATGTTAAGGAATACTTGCCTAATTTCTATAATATTTTGCGGTTATTTAATAATTAATAAAATTATTATGTTCCACTCATTGAAATTTAGGAAAGTCTCTGAAAGTATTGGAAAGTAGTAGCTCCAGTGTCGGTGTACAGGATAACTATGTGCGGAATCGTTGGTGTCTTCGCCTATCATAGCTCTGTCGTCAGTGTGGACGAGGTCTTAAAAATGCGGGAAGCCATGCAATCCCGGGGCCCGGATGGGAGTGGCCTATGGATCTCTCAGGACCGGCGGGTAGCGTTGGCCCATCGCCGTTTGTCGATTATTGATTTGAGCGACGCCGGGGCTCAACCCATGGGGACTGCTGATCAGTCTGTCTGGGTGGTATTTAACGGTGAGATCTATAACTATCGGGAACTCCGCACTTTCTTAGAGGCCAAGGGCTATCGCTTCCAGTCCCACAGCGATACGGAGGTCTTGCTCCATCTCTACCAGGAATTTGGCGAGGCCATGACGGATCATTTGCGTGGCATGTATGCCTTTGCCGTCTGGGACAACGTCAGGAAAAGCTTGCTCCTGGGCCGAGATCCCTTCGGGATAAAGCCTCTCTACTACGCGGATGATGGGAAGACCTTGAGGTTTGCCTCTCAGGTCAAGGCTTTGCTGGCAGGAGGTGCCGTAGAAACCGAGCCCCAACCCGCCGGGCACGTTGGTTTTTTTCTTTGGGGTTATGTGCCGGAACCATACACCTTGTTCCGGAGAATTCGGGCCCTCCCGGCGGGATCGACCATGGTCAAAGATCTCCTAGGGAACACTGAAATGAGAAGTTTTTGCAGCATTCCCGGAGAAATCGAAAAGGCTTATGCCCTCGGCAAGGACTCGGGCATAACTCGAGATGCGATGCACGATGAACTGAAACAGGCCCTGGATGACAGTATCACGCACCATTTGGTCTCGGATGTCCCGGTAGGCATATTTCTCTCCTCGGGGCTGGATTCAAGTACCATCACTGCGCTAGCCAGTCGGGGACAAGGGCAATTGCACTCCATTACCCTGGGGTTTCAGGAATTGCGGGGCACCTGCCAGGATGAAACCGCCTATGCGGCCAAGATTGCGGCGCGTTATGGCACCATTCACCAAACCCAATGGATAACTGGGGAGGATTTTCAAGGCGATTACCAAAGGATTTTGGCAGTGATGGACCAGCCCGCGATCGATGGGATCAATATGTATTTTGTGGCCAAGGTAGCGGCGGCTGCAGGCATGAAAACGGCCCTTTCAGGCCTGGGGGGAGACGAACTTTTTGGCGGCTATCCCAGTTTTCACGATATACCCCGAATGGCCCGAATCCTTTCCCTCCCCAGCGTGGTTCCAGGGTTGGGCCGTATGTTTCGCACTGTCACCGCCCCCTGGCTGAAGCACTTCACTTCTCCCAAGTATGCCGGATTGTTGGAATATGGTGGCACCTACGCCGGCGCCTACCTCCTGCGGCGGGGGCTATTCATGCCTTGGGAACTGCCGGCATTAATGGACCCGGATATGGCTCGGGCCGGCTGGCAAGAGCTGCAACCTCTGGCCCGCCTGGAAGAGACCGTCCCCAACGTCCCGGCAGATTTTTTGAAAGTTTCGGCGCTGGAAATGGTATGGTATATGCGGAACCAGCTTTTGCGGGTGGCCGATTGGGCTGGCATGGCCCATTCTCTGGAAATCCGGGTGCCGTTGGTGGATATCACTCTGTTGAGAAAGATCGTACCGCTGCTGGCGTCAGAGCATCGCCCCGGAAAACTGGATATGGCCGGAACGCTTGAGAACCCCTTGCCCGATGAAGTCCTAAAGCGGACCAAATCGGGGTTTTTTGTGCCGGTAAGACGCTGGCTGGGTTCCGCTTCTTCCCACAAAGGGTCCAATTGGGACCATGATTGGCGTTCCTGGGCCCAAACCCTCTATAAGCACCATACCACTCTATGAAAGTTTTATTCCTTACCATGGAAGCTTTTGGCGGTATTGGGGGTATCGCCAAATACAATAGAGATTTTTTGCGGGCTTTGTGTTCCACACCCAAGATCGAAGAAGTTGTGGCGGTACCGCGACTGATGCCCCTGGTCCCGGAGATCTTGCCACCAAAGCTCACCTATATCGTGGCAGCTTTACCTAGCCGGGTGTCATATATCAAAGCTGTTTTAAAGTTATTAATAAAAAGGTCGAAATTTGATTTAATCGGTTGTGGTCATATTAAGTTACTTCCAGTTGCAATTTTGGCAAAATTAGTCACTAAGGCTCCATTACTATTAATTATCTATGGCGTAGACGCCTGGACTCCACTAAAGAATATTTTCTTAAAATATTTTCTCTCTAAAGTGGACAAGATAATTTCTATAAGTGAAATAACCAAGCAAAGATTTATGCGATGGTCTCAAGTAACTCAGGAGAAATTTTATATCCTTCCCAATGCTATAATCCAAAAGAATTATGGTGTTGGTGCCAAGTCCATGGAATTGGTTGAACGTTACAATCTCAAAGACAAAACCGTCCTCATGACGTTGGGCAGACTGTCTGCAGAGGAAAAATACAAAGGTTTTGATGAGATCATGGAGTTACTCCCTGAATTGGCAAAACAAATCCCCAACATCGCCTATGTGATCGTTGGCGATGGTGACGATAGACCTCGGCTGGAAGCGAAAGCCAAATCGCTGGGAGTAGGAGAACGTATAGTGTTCACCGGATTCACCCCTGAGGCGGAAAAAGCCGACCATTACCGTCTCGCCGACGCCTTTGTGATGCCTGGTCGGGGTGAGGGGTTTGGTTTCGTCTTTTTAGAGGCGCTGGCCTGCGGCATACCGGCAGTGGGCAGCACCCTGGACGGCAGCCGGGAGGCCTTACGGGGCGGGGCCTTAGGGATCTTGGTGGACCCGCGGCATCCCGAGGACATTCAAGCCGGCATATTTGAGGCTTTGAGACGCCCCCGAGGGGTCATTCCCGGGGGGCTGGAGTATTTCTCCTTCGAGAACTTTGAGAAACGCTGCCATCAAATCCTGGCGCACGTGGTTAAATCCAGGGAAGTTAGTTAAGTAAAACTCATGCAAAAGGCGCTTATTTGCGGGATTTCGGGACAAGATGGGGCTTATCTCGCTCAACTCCTGTTGACTAAAGGGTATCAAGTCGTCGGGAGTTCGCGCGATGCCCAGATATCGTCCTTCGGAAATTTAGTTCGGCTCAAGATTCGTGACCAGATCGAAGTGGAATCCGTAGCTCTCAGTGATTTTCGCAGCGTCCTGCAAGCACTCATCAAAGTGGAGCCGGATGTGATTTACAATCTGGCCGGTCAGAGCTCTGTGGCCCTCTCTTTTCAGCAGCCGGTGGAAACCCTGGAGAGTATTAGCGTGGGCACCCTTAACCTCCTGGAAGCTATCCGGTTCACCGGGAAACCCATAAAATTATATAATGCCTGTTCCGGAGAATGTTTTGGAGATATTGCCGACGCGGCCGATGAACAGACGCCGTTTCGCCCCCGCAGCCCTTATGCCGTGGCCAAAGCCGCGGCTTTTTGGGAAGTGGCCAACTATCGGGAGGCCTATAATATTTTTGCGTGTTCCGGGATTTTGTTCAATCATGAATCGCCCTTAAGACCGGCTCGTTTCGTCACCAAAAAAATTGTGAGCGCAGCTTGTCGTATTGCGGCCGGAGGCCGGGAGAAACTCAAACTGGGGAATATCGCCATCCAGCGTGACTGGGGTTGGGCCCCGGAATATGTTAACGCCATGTGGCTTATGATGCAGCAGGAACAACCGGATGATTTTGTGATCGCCACGGGTGAAAGCCATTCTTTAGAGGAATTTGTGACTGCGGCTTTTGCTCGGGTGGGACTGGATTGGCGTGAGCATGTCGTCTCGGATTCCGGTTTATTCCGGCCCACTGATATTGCCATCAGCCGGGGCAATCCCCGGAAATCCCGGGAAACTTTGCAATGGCAGGCCAAACATAAAATGAAAGAAGTCATCACCTTGATGGTGGAAGATGAACTTCGAACCCTGAAAGGGCATGAAGCCTAAAATCCGCTTGGCTTACCTGGTGACCCATCCGATCCAGTACCAGGCTCCCCTGCTGCGCCGGATTGCCGCGGAGCCCGGCATTGATCTGACGGTGTTCTTTTGCAGCGATTTTTCATTGAAAAGCTATTTCGACCCCTGTTTCAGAAAAATCATTGCGTGGGATGTCCCGCTGACCGAGGGCTACCGGTATGAAATCCTTCCGGCCGCAGGAAGGCGAGATCGGCTGTCGTTCTGGAGGCCTTTTAATTACGGATTAGCCAGGCGTCTGAACCCGGTCAATTTTGATATTCTCTGGGTCCATGGTTATAATCGCTGGTTCCATTGGCTCGCTATGGCCTGGGCCAAAATGCGAGGGCTCAAGGTGCTGGTGCGGGATGAGGCCACGCTGCTCAGCACTCCTCGCCGCGGACTTAAGCGTTTGGCAAAGAGATTATTCTTCCTGATGCTCAAGAACCTCGTGGATGGATTTTTGGCCATTGGCACACTCAATGCGGCGTATTATCGATCTTTTGGCATTGCCCCGGAAAGGATTTTCCCAGTGCCGTATGCGGTGGATAATCGCTTTTTCCGCGATAAAGCCAAAGCGGCCTCCCCGGAGCGGGAGATTCTGCGGTGGGAAATTGGGCTTGAGCCAGACCGGCCTATCATCCTTTATGCCAGCAAATTGTCGCAAGTGAAACACGGCGCCGACCTGCTGGAGGCCTACCTGCAGATGTCGCCTGATCCGGCTCAAGAACCCCATCCTTACCTTTTGTTTATCGGTGACGGCGACCAGAGAGCAACTATGGAAGCCCGGGCCAGGACCGTGAATTGGCGTTCCATTAAGTTCCTGGGGTTCAAGAATCAGACCGAGCTCCCCAGGTACTATGACCTGTGCGATGTTTTGGTGTTACCCTCCGTTTTCGAACCCTGGGGTCTGGTAATTAATGAGGTAATGAACGCGGGTCGGGCTGTGGTGGTGAGTGATCAGGTGGGCTGCGCCCCCGATCTGGTTCGGTCCGGGGAAAATGGGTATATCTTCAAAACTGGAGACATTGACGGGCTCCGGCAAGCGCTCTTGAACATTGTGAGCGATCCGCAAAAGTGTCGGGCCATGGGTCAAAAAAGCCTGGAAATCATTGAAACATGGGGCATAGAAGAGGATGTCGCCGGCCTTAAGCAAGCCTTGGCATTTGTAGTAGAGAAATAGGTAAAATCGGCAATCATGAAAGACAAATTGCACGTTCTGTTTCTCGGGGCCAATGGCGGCAACGCCTTAAAAAGAGCCCATGCCTTGAAACGCCTCGGCCATGAAGTTATGGCGATTGATCCTTATAGCCTGTTCCCTTTTAAAAATTTTGTTGGAAGATTAATATATTACGCAGGGGCTCCCTTAATCGAAAGTTATCTCAAGAAAAGGCTTGCTCCGATTATTAAAAATCGCGGTTTCGACGTGACTTTCGTCGATAACGGAGAATTAATCGGACGTAATGTCCTAAGTGTATTAAGGAAGGTATCGCCCCTTATTATTAATTATAATAATGATGATCCCTTTGGCACCCGGGATAAAAAAAAATGGCGGTTATATCTCGAAGCTGTGCCTTATTATGATCTGTTGGCCGTGGTGCGGCCGGTCAATGTGCCTGAAGCCTACAACCGGGGGGCCAAAAAGGTCTTGCAGGTATTCATGGCGGTGGATGAATTGGATGGTCCGCGAGAAATAACCCCACAGGACCGGCTGCGCTTTCCCCATGAAATCCTGTTTATCGGCACTGGGATGCCCGAACGAGGCCCGTTTCTGGTTGCATTGGTGGAGGCAGGCCTGCCGCTGGCAATTTATGGTAATAGCTGGCAAAAAGCGCCGGAGTGGTCCATCCTGAAATCCGTCTGGCAAGGCCCTGCCATCTATGGTGATGACTATATCAAAGCCATCCAACTGGCCAAGATTTCCTTGGGGCTTCTGTCCAAAGGGAATCGGGATTTGCATACCACCAGAACTTTTGAAATTCCCTATTGCGGGGGTCTATTCTGCGCCGAACGCACCTCTGAGCACCTGCAGTTATATCAGGAGGATGTTGAAGCGGTTTACTGGAGCAACGAAACCGAATGTATTGAAAAATGCCATAAGCTTCTTGAGAATGAAGACATGCGCCGAGATATCGCCGAAAAGGGCAGGGCACGGTGTCTAAAGAACGGTATTTTCAACGAGAGTAACTTGCAGAAAATGTTAAAAACAGCCTTTATGAATTAGTTGAGTCCGAATAGTATAATATAACCATGATGGGGTTATGCGTTTGTGAGAGTTACTATAAGCGTTTTGGGGCGTTTTCATTTATTCCATCTTGCCAAACAACTGCAGGATCATAACTCTCTTACCCGGTTGATCACGAGCTATCCCAAATTTGAAGCTGCCAAATATGGGATCAATCCCCAAAATATCAAGTCGCTTCTGATTCATGAGATTCATAATCGATCCTGGCGGAAAATTAATAAATTTACTGAATCCATATTCAATCCGCAACATATGATCTTTGAACTATTCGACCGTCATGCCTCGAGACATATCATGGACGGAAGCGATATCTTTGTGGGCTTAAGCGGTTGCTCCCTCTATTCTCTGCGGCGGGCCCGCTGGCTGGGGGCCAAAACAGTGCTGGAACGGGGTTCGAGCCACATGCTTTACCAGAGAAGGATATTGGAAGAAGAATATGACCGGGTCGGCCTCAGAAAGACGGTAGTGCATCCCAAAGTCGTCGAGCGGGAATTGCAGGAATACCAAGAGGCGGATGTTATTGCCGTACCTTCGCAATTTGTTAAAGAGACCTTTTTGCAGCAGGGGATATCTGAAGCCAGGCTCATCCATGTTCCCTATGGCGTTGATTTGACGAATTTCTATCCTGCCCCCAAAAACGATAAAGTATTCAGAATTATTTTCTGCGGCGCAATCAGCATCAGAAAAGGTGTTCATTATTTATTACAGGCGTTTGCTGAATTAAACCTGCCCCGGGCCGAATTGTGGTTGGTCGGCCCAATGACCGACGAGATCATGCCTTTTTGGCACAAATGGGCCTCGCCGTCCATCCGTCACCAAGGTCCCTTTCCGGAAAGAGAATTGTATAAATATTACTCCCAAGGTACGATATTCTGTCTGGCATCCATCGAAGAAGGGTTGGCCATGGTACAGGCCCAAGCCATGGCTTGCGGTTTGCCGGTGATCTGTACCAAAAATACGGGCGGCGCTGATATCGTGAGGGAGGGGCAGGACGGGTTCATTTTGCCAATCCGGGACGTGGAAGCCCTCAAAGAGAAAATCCTTTATTGCTATGAACATCCTGCTGCTTGCGCCGCGCTGGGGGAGTCAGCCCGCCAGAGGGTGCAAACCGGTTTTACTTGGTCAGATTATGGGGAGAAAATTTTCGCAGCATACCATAAACTATTGGGGGATAGGCCGGACTTGGCTAATTCAGGAAAAATGGTTTATTAGGTTGAATAGATCGATGCTGTCTGGGATTTTATTATTATCGATCGAAAAATTGGAGGCCAAATGATGGATAAATCTATTCTGGTTAGATTATTGGGTTTTCGTGCGAATTTTATTCATGGCGACACTCTGATTACAGATCGTTGGCTCTGGTTAAAAAAGAGATTACCTGAAACTAAGAACAGCGAGACACTTATTGATATTGGTTGCGGAACCGGTGCTTTTTCAATTGGAGCGGCGTTGAAAGGGTATGACGTATTGGGTTTAAGCTGGGATGAGCGTAATCAAGGCTTGGCGGGGGAAAGAGCTAAAATATGCAAAGCCGATAATGCCAAATTTGAGGTTCTTGATGTTCGCAAGTTAGCCAGCCGAGAAGACCTTTTAGGCCAATTTGATGTGGCTGTCTGTTTCGAAAATATTGAACATATTATAAATGATAAGAAACTAATTATTGATATAGCTCTGTGTTTGAAGCCGGGTGGGCGTCTTTTACTGACGACTCCTAACTTTTTCTATCGTCCTATTACGTCTGGAGACAAAGGCCCATTTTCTAAAATTGAGGACGGAGGTCATGTAAGAAGAGGTTATACTAAGGCAATGATATATGAGCTTTGCGCTCAGACAAATCTATTAGTTGATGATATATCATACTGTAGCGGTTTTTTAAGTCAGAAAATAACTTTTATTCAGAGAGTAGTGTCCAAGTTGCATCCATTATTTGGTTGGGCCACAATTTTACCTTTACGTTTTCTGCCGCCGCTCTTCGACCGGTTCGTGACCAGTCTGATGCGTTGGCCTTATTTTTCGATCTGTTTGGAAGCGTATAAACCAAGACATTCGAAAGAGGCATTACCGGGCCGTTGATATGTTAAAAAGGCTATGCCAAGGCATCGGGGCCAATTTCTTGGGGCAGATGATTAATATCGCCTCGAGAATCGTGCTGGTGCCGTTGTTCCTGGTGGCCTGGGGCACGGATATCTATGGGGAGTGGCTCCTGCTTTCTTCCATGGTCGCATACCTGGCGATAACGGATATGGGGGGCGCGACATATATCGGCAATCGCCTGACCCAGGCCTACGCGCACCGGGATCAGGAACTCTTCCGTAAGATTTTACACACCGGCCTGGCCCTATTCCTGGCGATCCCCTTGCTGGTGCTCATTATCTTCCTCACGATGATTTTCTGCTTCAACCCCGCGGCCTTTCTCCACATCAGCCAGACCAGTCACCGCACGATCATACTGGTCCTGACCTTGTTGGCCTTTCAGTTCGTCGTCTCCTTGCCTCAGGGCATCTTATTAAGGGTTTATTTCGCCGTGGAAATGCTGCCCCGGGGGGTCATGCTCCTCAACTTCATGCAGTTTCTGAGTTTTGCGCTGGTGGCCGGGGGGTTGTGGCTGGGTTGGGGTATGGCCCCCATTGCCCTGCTGCAAATTATTCCTTACGGAATCATCGCGGCCATGGCCCTCTATGATCTCAACCGGAAGTTCCCGCAATTTCATCTACTCTCTCTGAAGGGGGCCGATTTTTCCTTAGGCCTGAGTTTCCTTAAGCCCAGCCTCCATTTTTTCCTCATTCAGGTCAGCCAGGCTTTTTCTATTCAAGGGATCGTACTGGTGGTGGGGATGATCTTGGGGCCGGTCCAGGTCGTGCTTTTTTCTACCATGCGTACCATTGTCAACCTGATCCGCTCTTTTTTTGAGCAGGTCTCCCATGCTGCTTGGCCAGAGATGACCCGATTGGACGCCCAGGAGGATACTGATAAATTTCTGCTGCTTTTTCGGCTGATCTTGCGATCGACCCTGATCTGCTCGATTTTCTTTATAACCATTTTGCATTTCTACGGGGGCTTCATTTATCATTTCTGGTTGAGAAAGACCGTGCCTTTCCAGCAGCCGCTGATGGATCTGTTCTTGATCTATATGGCGCAATTCATCTTCTGGTTGACCTGCAGCCATCCCTTGCAGGCCACCAACCGGCATCACACTTTTTCCAAGATGCTGGCCGTCTCCTCGCTTCTCACCGTTGCCCTGGCTTATTGGGGAGGACAACACTGGGGGCTGCCGGGGATCGTGTTAGCGATGATCATCGGGGACATGGCCCTGCCTTTCTGGTTTGTGCCTTATCTGCTGCGGGGTTATCAAGGTTGTTTTTCCTTCAAGTTTTTCGCCACCGAAATGGTACCCTATATTGGGAGTCTCCTTATCCTGATAGTTATTCCCTGGCTCGCCCCCCTGGTCTTTCTTGTGCTCCTGGTGTGGTGGCTGCGGGCGGTTCCTCGTCATATCCTGGGACTGGAGCAGTTGAAACAACTTAAAAAGTTGGTACATTTTTAAAGGGGCACAGCGGCGAAGATTATGGTCACGGGTCCAATTTAGGATCGAGCCCCCAACAAAATTATGAAAATTCTTCATGTGATTGCCAATCTGGCTCCCCGTTACGGGGGCCCCTCCAAAGCCTGCTGGGAAATGGCCAGGGCCGTGGCCCGGTTGGGCCATGAGGTGAGCATTTACACCACCAACCAGGACGGGCCAAAAGAACTGGCGGTGCCCCTGGATAGCCCGGTGCACCGGGATGGCGTGGCAATCCACTATTTTCCCATTCAACCTCCGCGCTTTTGGGGCACTTCCCTCCCTCTGGCGCGGGCTTTGCGGCAGAAGATTCCGGCTGTCGACCTGGTGCACCTCCATTCCCTTTATCTCTTCCACAACCTGGTGGCAGGCTACTATTGCCGCCAATATGCGATTCCCTATCTGATGCGTCCTCAGGGGACTCTGGACCCCTTTATTTACCGGCGGCACCGCTGGCGCAAACGCCTCATGGAAATTATGTTTGAGCACCGGAATATCCGCCGGGCCGCTGCCCTCCATTTCACTACGGCGGAAGAGGCGGAACTGGCCTCCCCGTTCACGTTCCAAACCCCCGGCCTGGTGGTGCCCCTGGGATTCGACAGCGCTGAACTTGCCCTGCTCCCGGAGCCGGGCCGGTTTAGAGTCCGACATCCCGAACTCGCCGATAAACGTATCATTCTCTTTTTCGGCCGGGTAAACTTTAAGAAAGGCCTGGATATTCTGGTCAAGGCCTTTGGCGCCGTCGCCCGTAAACGGCAGGACGTCCATCTGGTAATTGCCGGACCCGACAATGAGGGGTGGGGCGATAAGGTCCGTGCTTGGTTAAGTGAGGCAGGCCTTTTGGGCCGCACCACGTTCACCGGCATGCTCCTGGGGCCGGAGAAATTGGCGGTTTTGCGGGATGCCGACATGTTCGTCCTGCCATCCTATTCGGAAAATTTCGGCATCGCCGTAATTGAAGCCATGGCCGCGGGCTTGCCGGTGATCATTTCCGATAAAGTCAATATTTGGCGGGAAGTGCAAGCCGGCGGGGCTGGCCGGGTGGTCCCCTGTGACGCTGGTCCCCTGGCCGAACAAATCCTCGAGTTGTTGGCCCAGCCGGAGTTAGCCCGGCAGATGGGGTTGAATGGCCGGACCCTGGTGCAGGAGCGCTTTCAATGGCCCCGCATTGCCCAAAACCTGGCGGCCGCCTATGCCCAGATCATTGACCAGCATCGCCTAAAAACCTTGAGGCTTAAGATTCCCCTGGCCACGAACGGGAAGCCATGATCATCGACTCTTGCAAGACTCCCATATCAGTGTTGATTTGCACCAAGAACGAAGAGCGCAACCTGGGTGCGTGCCTGGACAGTGTCTCCTGGGCCGATGACTGCATAATCCTGGACTCCTGCAGCGATGATGACACCGTGACCATTGCCCGCAAGCGGGGTGTCAGCGTGGTGCAGCGAAAATTTGACAATTTCTCAGCCCATAAAAACTGGGCACTGGACCACCTTGATTTTAAGCATGACTGGATCTTGATCGTGGATGCCGATGAACGGGTAACCCCGGAGCTGGCCCGGGAGATTACCATAGTTGCAGGTTCACCCCAACACCACGGCTATTACCTGGCCCGGCAAAACTGGTTTGCCGGTACCTGGATCCGTCACGGCGGCTGGTACCCCAACTGGAATATGCGTCTGTTGCGGCGCGGGCGGGGGCGCTATGAACCACGGCTGGTCCACGAACACATTCTCCTGGACGGACCTCCGGGTTATCTGAAGAACCCGCTCATCCATTATGATTACAAAGGGATCGAGCGTTATTTTGACCGCCACAACGTTTACTCCAGTCTGGAGGCCGTGGAGGCCTACCGGACTTTGACCGCGCCGCACCAGCCCCAGGGATTACCTGCGTCCTTGCTGGCCAAGGGGCCGGAACGCCGGAGGTTCTTGAAAAATCTGGCTTATCGGTATTTGCCGGCCCGGGGTCTGATTAAATTTATCTGGATGTACTTCATTAAGCTGGGCTTCTTGGATGGGCGCATGGGGTTTCGTTTCTGTCTGCTCCACACTTTCTACGAATACCAGATCAGTCTCAAGTTGGAGGAATTGCGGGACCCTAACTCTCCCATGTCCCAAAAATATAAGGATGTGTCAGCCTGAGACGGAACGAAGCTTCAGACACTTCCGAGGAGACCATGAGCGCATCAAAGTCCTTCTTACGTCTTAACGACTATGACCCTTCGGGGTCTGACTATGGACGCCCCAAGTTTGTTGTATTCCTCTGGAACTGCTGCCAGGAGACTTTGTTTCGATTTTCTCCCGTGCCGTGCTACGGTTTTCGGCGCTGGTTACTCAAATTGTTCGGGTGTAAACTTGGCGAGGCGGTGAGAGTGCGTCCTCGGGCGCGGCTCCATTATCCCTGGCGCATCGAGATCGGCGATTATTCGGCCATCGGTGACGATGCCTGGCTTTATTCCATCGCGCCGATAAAAATCGGCGAGCATACAACCATTTCGCAAAAAAGCTTTCTGTGCACAGCAACGCATGATTATCATAATCCACGTTTCAAGCTCAGGCACCAACCCATAACGGTGGGAAACGGCGTCTGGATCGCCGCCGATGTGTTTGTGGCCCCCGGGGTTACCATAGGCGACAATGCGGTCATCGGTGCCCGTTCCAGCGTATTTCGTGATATGCCCCCGGGGATGGTGAGTTATGGGTACCCCTGTCGTCCCATAAAACCCAGGAGGCCATGACTCTTGTCCAAGATTCCGTGCAGGACAGGGGAGAAAATAGCCTGGGGCGGAGCAACCGGCCGGAGTAACCAGGTGATGCGGTCACCCCGCAAAGGTTGAATGATGGGGCTGCGCCTCCTGATTCACGGGATCAATTATGCCCCGGAGTTCGTGGGAATCGGACGTTATACCGGAGAGTTGGGCGCCTGGTTGCAGTCCCGGGGGCACGCGGTCACTGTCCTCACCGCGCCGCCCTATTATCCGTCCTGGCGGGTGCCGCCCGCATACCGTCACCCGGCCTGGCGACGGGAATGGCTGGACGGAGTGGAGGTGTTGCGGGCACCCTTGTATGCTCCCACCCGGGTGACCGGCAAAGGCCGGGTGCTCCATGAACTCTCCTTCGGGGCCAGTTGTCTGCCCTGGTGGCCTGCCCTATGGACCCGGCCTTGGGATGCGGTCCTGGCGGTCTGTCCCCTGCTCCAATCAGGGCTGGTTCCGGCGCTTCTGGCCCGGCGCCGGCAAGTTCCTTTTATCTTTCATGTCCAGGACTTGCAACTGGATGCGGCCCGGGAATTGGCCATTATCCGCCAGCCGCTCCTCCTCGCCTGCCTGGAGCGCCTGGAGCGCTTCCTCTTCACTCGCGCCCAAGCGGTGACCACCATCTCCGGGGCCATGGCAGCCAGAATTATTGATAAGGGGGCGCCACCGGAACGCGTGCATCTCCTGCCCAACTGGGCCGACCTGGAGGACATCAAACCGGGAAACCGCAAAAATACCTTGAGACAGGAATTGGGGTTTAAGGACGAGGTTATAGTCCTCTACGCCGGGAACATGGGAGAGAAACAGGGGCTGGAAGTTATCCTGGAGGCAGCCAGCCTGACCCGCCATAACTCCGGCCTCCGGTATATTTTGGCAGGGGAGGGGGCTGCCCGGAAACGTCTGATGGAGCAAGCCCGGAAATTATCACTTGATCAGGTGCGTTTCTTGCCTTTACAATCGCAGGAGCGGTTTCCTCTTCTGTTGGCCGCAGCCAACATCCATTTGGTGGTTCAGAAGCATAAGGCTTCGGACCTGGTAATGCCCTCTAAACTGGGCAACATTTTGGCCGCAGGTCGACCGTTTATTGCCACGGCCCTGTCGGATACTGAACTTGGCCGGGTTACCCTGGAATCCCAGGCCGGTCTTCTGGTTCCTCCCGAAGCTGCCGGCCCCTTGGCCCAGGCCATCGTGGCCCTGGCCGGGGATAGGGATATCAGGAGAAAAATGGGGATTAAAGCTCGTAATTATGCCGAAGACCGGCTGGGTCGTGATAAAATTATGGCAGCCTGGGAAGATTTGCTTTATGGTCTGGTGCACCAGGCAAAGAATAAGGCTTGTGCAGATTAGACGCTGATGAGATAAGGTAAGGGCGGAAGGTTATCGCCTAAGATGCGGTCAGCCAGGAGAGTCACGAGTGTTGGAGGGGCGAGGCATTTTCAACGAATACCGCTGGATCATCTCCCGGGTGCAGTGGCTCCTGGACGGCATCGTGGTGGTATTGCTGTTGTTCCTCGTCTGCTGGGCCTATGGGGAAACCTTTCGGTTGAGATGGCAAGCGGTTAGCCTGATCACCTTTTTCTTAACCATCATGGTCTTCCGGGCCGCCCAGCTCTATCAACCCTGGCGCGGCGCTAATTTAATGCGCCTGGTGAGCCGGGTGTTTCTGGCTTGGATTGTGATCGCCGCCATCCTCTTGACCCTGGGCTTTCTCACCAAAACTTCTGAACACTTCTCCCGGAAAGTTCTCCTCACCTGGATACCTCTGGTTCCTTTGGCCCTGGTGGTGCTGCGTCTAAAAGTATATTGGGGCTTGCGGTGGCTTCGGCAGCAAGGCCGCAACAGCCGCACTGTGGTCATAGCCGGCGCTGGTGACTTGGGGCGGCGTCTGGCGAAAAATGTGGTGGACACGCCTTGGCTGGGGATGCGCCTCCTGGGGTTTTTCGATGATCGGGTTACGGAGACAATCCACCTGGATCACCACGATTATCCGATGTTGGGCAACCTGGACGACATGATCGGGTTTGTCAAACAGCAAGAGATCGTCATGGTCTACCTGGCACTACCCTTGCGGGCCGAAGACCGCCTCCGGGAAGTGGTGGAGGCCCTTCAGGACACTACCGCCTCGGTCTATTATGTACCGGATGTCTTCATTTTCTCCCTGTTATCGGCCAGCTTCACCGATCTACGCGGCATACCGCTCGTTGCCCTGTGGGAAACTCCATTTTTCGGGGTCAACGGCTGGGTCAAGCGCGCTGAAGACCTGGTGCTTGCCAGCCTGATCCTCATCCTGGTGTCGCCCCTCCTCCTCTTCATCGCCTTGGGGGTAAAGTTGTCGTCGCCTGGTCCCATAATCTTCAAGCAGCGGCGCTACGGCCTGGATGGCCATGAGATCATAGTCTATAAATTCCGCACCATGAAAGTATGTGAAGATGGCCCGGAAATTTGCCAGGCGACCTCGCACGACCACCGGGTGACACCCTTCGGCAAGTTTTTACGCCGCACCAGCTTGGATGAACTGCCCCAGTTTTTCAATGTCGTTAAGGGCACCATGTCTATCGTGGGCCCCAGGCCTCATGCAGTGGCACATAACGAATATTATCGGCGTCTCATTCCGGGGTACATGTTACGGCATAAGGTCCGACCCGGCCTCACCGGCTGGGCCCAAATCAACGGCTGGCGGGGCGAAACGGAAACCCTGGAAAAGATGGAAAAGCGGGTGGAATACGACCTGGATTATCTGCGCCGCTGGTCTCTCTGGTTCGATTTGAAGATTATCCTCCTCACCATCTTTCGAGGCTTTAAAGACAGTCACGCCTATTGAGCTTCAATCTCACTCGCGTAAGGACCTCACCCCGGCCAGGCTACTCCCCTCACTATCAAAAAATTAGTGAACCTCCAGGTGGCGTGGAAGCCAACTAATCCAGTGTATTGGCAATCGCTGGAGAAAGGCCCCTGCACCGGGCTTCTGACCGACTAGGTCCGTCTGCTCCATTTTAAGAGAATCGTTTTCCTCAGGTCGAAGAGGTTTTCACCTAAGGCGCAGACCATGATGTATGACACCATTCGACTGGGGTTCTGCCGGTAAATTCCCTGGAGCTGTCTCCAGAACTGCCATCGGTAAGCCGGCCAAATCCCTTGACGCCAGATGAGCTTTATCAGGGTAAATAATTTTGTTATCGTTACCCTGAGGGCGACAGGGGGACTTTGAGACGACTGGGTTTTAAAGATCGTCTTCGGTTGGCCTTGAGATGCCAGGACTCGCCGGGTTGGCCGCATGTTGAGGAAGTAACGGTAAGTGCGCGCGAGGTAAGCGGTAGGTTCATACAAGCGATCAATACCCCGGACGAATTCTGCCAGGATCTCTTCTCGAGGGCGGGTGGGCAGGTAGTTGAACCCCATACCACAGGTATCACCGCTGGTCTGGCCGTGGAGCAATCGGCCTTCTTTTTCCAGACGCTCCCACAACCTGGTGTGGGGGAGCGGTTCCAGGATATTTAACATCACTAAGGGGATGGCATATTCCTCCACAAACCGGGTGATGCGATCTATAGTGCCGCTCTGTTCCCCATCAAAACCAATGATGAAGCTGCCGACCAGGTTGAGCCCATTGGCGTTGATCGTGGCCAGGGACTCCCCCAGGGGATTGCGCAAATTTTGATATTTCCCGGCCGCGCGCAAAATGTCCGGTTCCGGGGTCTCCACCCCTAAAAAGACGAAAGCGAAGTTGGCCGCAGTCAAAAGGTCGATCATCTCTTGGTCCTGTCCAAGATTCACCGAAGTTTGGGTCCAGAAACCAAAAGGCTCCCCGTGTTCCTGCATCCAGGGAATCAGTCGTTTCAAGATAGCCCGGGCATGATCCTTGTTGCCGATAAAATTATCATCACTAAAAAAGACTTGTCTGCGCCAACCCAGGCGGTAGAGGGTTTCCAGTTCGGCAATGACTTGGTCGGGATCTTTATAACGGGGGATGCGGCCGTAAAGGCTGACGATGTCGCAGAATTCGCAATCAAAGGGGCAGCCCCGGCAGGTTTGGATTCCCAATATGGCATAGTCGTCAAACCTGATCAGGTCAAAGCGGGGTATTGGGGAACTGGTCATCTCCGGCCTTTGTGCCGCTTCGATCACTACTCCAGGGGTCCCTTGCTCCAGGGCTGCCAACAGGCTATGAATGAGGTTTTCCGCTTCCCCCCGGACCAGAAAATCTGCTCCCGCGTCCAGCACCTCTTGGGAGAGGGAGGTAGCATAGGGACCTCCCACCACCACAGTTTTGCCCCGGTCTTTGGCCTCCCGTACCAGGCTGAGAATACCCTCGCCCTGAATTATCATGCCGCTAATCATCACCAGGTCGGCCCATTGCCAGTCATCAGCCGTTAAGGTGCGAACGTTTAAGTCCGCCAAACGGAAATTCCAGGTCTCCGGCAACAGAGCCGCCACGGTCAAGAGCCCCAGGGGCGGCAACAAGGTCTCGTGGCTGCCAAGCTTACAGGTTTCGGCCATGGACCAGAAAGAAGGCAAAAACGTGGGTTGGATAAGAAGAACCTTCATATTTTCCTGTTTTCACGAATTAGTTTTGCGTGTGGGAGTTATGGTTTTGGGTCAACCAATGGCGCATATCAATAACGCGGATATGCTGATCTACGGGAAAGCTAATGAATTTGGGGTCGGAAAGCAAGGCAAAATTGTGGCGATCGGCCGTTAGCTGCTGGATTTGCTCATCAAACGGGGCAAAAAAGGGAACCCGATCCTGCTCTGCCAGACCCCGGGAGGTTCCCGGGACATAAGGTCTGTCATAAGGAAAGAGAAAGTCGCCGCCCTTCAAGAAGGCTGGGGAAAAATGACGATCATCGACGATAAGAAAAGCAATGCCGTACTTCCGGCAAAAGTCCACCACCACCTGGGGATCGGCGGCATAATAGGCCTGAAAGAAATCATGCAGGCGAGGGTTGAGCCTGGCCCAGTAACCCCGGCTCCAGGGGTGGGCCAGTTCATAGGTGGCAAAGGCCCGGCGCCGGGCAAAGGTGGGAATGGTGTCCATCAGATTGGGATGGCCCGCAATGAGGGCATCCTTGGGGGTGGAGGCCATGGCGTCATAAAGGGCGCGGTAGGCCGAGTAATCTTTGAGCCCGACCCCTTCCAGGCGCCAGGCGCCCAGGCTGGCGGCCGCCACCAAGGCCAGAACTGCCAGATAGCGGGGCCAGCGCTCCACCTGGAGCGCCGCTTGTAGCCCCAAGGCCAAGAACAGGCAATAAAAAAGGTTCAAAGTATATATGAGGTAACGGTCGGGGAGGAATAACTGTAGCAGGAAGAGCCGAGCCAGGAAATAAAGGACCAGGGAGGCAAGGCACAGATACCAGGCGGGTTTGAGGCGTTGCCACAAGGAGCGCCAATCCCGCCGCCCCGCTCCTACCACCGTCAGGGCCAACAGTGCCACACAGACTAGGCCGCCAGCCACCGGGCCCCATTCCCGGAATGGCGGAATGAATTCCCAGGGACTGACGAGTTCCCATAGGAGCGAGGGTTCTGGCAAGATGCGGTAACGTCCATGCGCGTAAAACTCGGGGTGGTGGACCATCTCCCGGGCCCATACAAGAGGGCCGTAACCGTCGGTGCCGAACTGAAGATTCATGGCGAAAACTAGTGCAGCTCCCAGGCCCAGGATCACAAAGTGGGCTGCTGAAGCCGGGAAAGGCGGGGGACTGTCTTTGCCAAAACGCGCCAGGAGACAGGCCAGCAGCACCGCCGGCGCTGAGACCATGAATATGTAAGGGATGAAAAGGGCCTGAAGCATGAGTGCCGTGCCCATAACTCCGGGTTGCTCCTCCTGCCAGCCCAGCCAGAATAGGGCCAGGAGCGGTGCAGCGAAGGCGCGAGCCAAGCCTCCCGCCAGGTTGTCCAGGAAGAAGGGCATCAGCCAGTAGACGGCCACCATCATCCAACCCAGGCGGCGTCCCGCCAGGCCAGTCCCGATCTTAAAGAGACAAACGGCCAGGCAGATGAACAGTATTCCCGGGAGAATTTTGGCAAAGTAAAGCGGTGGCACCCCCCAGGAGGCCACCCAATAGAGGCCCTTTACTCCCCAGGGGACGTATTGCCGGGCATAGCCGGTGAGGAAGTCGCTCACAAATAGGGCCGGGTCCTGCCACTGCTGCATCCAATAGATTTGCTGGCGAACATCATCATTGATAATGTAAGGATTGGTTAGAGCGGGGAAGTGCGCCAGAATAAAGATGACCCCGGACATCAGGGCCACTGCCAGTTCGGGCCATGGGGCCGTGGTCCGCCCGGCCTGGTGATCTGAAGCTTCAGATGGGTTTTTCAAAGACGCGGAAGACCTTATAACGCTCGCCGCCAAGGGCCATGATAACCTTGATCCAGTGTTTGAGATTGGCCGGGACCAAGGAAAAGTCGGCCATCTCACAGGGAGTATATTTCACCAGATGAATATAGCCACGCAAAATCAGGGCAATATGCAGTCGTCGACGCTGGTAAGGTTGACTGATCCCCACTACGAGGGCCCTGATCTTGTGGACTGGCCGATACTTAGCCCAGTAAAGGAGACGGAGTTTGCCCCAAAGAGTGAGACGTCCATTTAATTTGCGGATGAGTGGATTGAGGTCTGGCAAACTAATGCCAAAACCTGCGACACGGTTATGGTCCAGAAGCACGTGGGCCATTTCTGGCCGCAAGCATGGCTTGACCAGTTCCAGCATTTCATCGAACTGTCGCCGGGTCAGTGGCACATGGCCCCAATTGGGTTCCCAGGCCTCGTTGAACAAGTGAAAGACTTCATCGGCCCGCCTGTCAACCTCTTTCGGATTATAGGTCACGACCTCTATATCTTGTCCACGCATAATGTTAGCATACTGGCGTTCCATCGCCTCCAGGTCAACATTCCGGTTGGTGATCTTGTAGGCATGCCAGTCCATGGCCGGGACAAACCCTACCGAGGTCAAGAGGCCCTCGTAATAAGGGGGATTATGGGTCTGAAAGAGGACCGGCATGGAGTCAAACCCCTCCACCAGCAACCCCATCTCATCATAGATGCTAAAGTTCAACGGTCCGACCAGATGGGTTTTGCCTCGCTCGCGCAGCCAGTCAGCCGCCGCGTCGAAGAGGCGCCTAGCCACATCCTGGTCCTGGATGGACTCGAAGAACCCGAAAAAACCAGTTTCAAGTCCGTGATACTGGTCATGAAGCCGATTAACGTGGGCGGACAGACGACCCACGGGCTTACCGTTTTGAAAGGCTATAAAGTACTGGGCCTCGCCGATTTCAAAGAAAGGCCCGCGCTGAGGGTCCAGAAACGCGCGCTGCTGAGACAGAATAGGGGGCACCCAGAATGGGTCCCCCTGATAGATCCGCCAGGGCAGGCGGAGAAATTCCCATAAGGCCGCGTTATCTTCAACGGGAGAAACCGTAATCTCCCCGGTTAACCTCATCAATAGGCCTCTATTTGGATTTGTGCAGGACGATGCGAGCT
Source organism: Desulfobaccales bacterium (assembly GCA_041648175.1). NCBI lineage: Bacteria > Pseudomonadati > Thermodesulfobacteriota > Desulfobaccia > Desulfobaccales > Desulfobaccales bacterium. Next base: position 109,445 of record JBAZPO010000013.1, read on the forward strand.
TTCAGACCTTCTTTCAGGGCCAGATCAGGGTTGGGAACCGTTAACTCAACCTCATAGTAGGCCGGCTGATCTATGCTAGGGGTACCGCTAGCAATGGGAGACCACGATATACGGCTCACCTTGGCCTGAAATTTTCGTCCCGGCAAGGAGTCCAGGGTCACCTCGGCCTGATCCCCGACCTTGATTTGGAGTGCCTCAATTTCAAAAGCCTGGCCTCGCACCAGCATAGGGTTCATAACCCCCACTTGAAAGGCGGCCGGCAGAGGGGGAAGTTCAGCATTAACTCGGACTTCAGGATTAACCCAGATGATATTGCCGCTTATGGGTGCCTTCAGGGCTACTTCCCGAGGAACCTGGCCGGACTTTACGGAACTGCCCAGCAAACGACTCAAGATCTCCCGGTCTTGCTGGGCCAGTTCGCGGTCTTTTTGCAGCTTCTCCTGGAGAGTTGTCTTTTGTTTCTCGGCAAATTGCACTTCCCGATTGGACTGGGCCAAGCTCTGGGCGGGGGCTAACTGTTTCTGGACCAACTGAGAAAGTTCCTGTTGTTTGGATTTTAACGGAACCAGCCCCCGATCCACTTCGGCCAGTTTGGTCTCCATTTCGGGAATTTGCGGCGGCGAGAGACGCTGTTGAATCATCAGGCGCGATTCCGGAGCCAGTTGATAGGTCGCCAGGATTTGGCCTGCTTCAACCAGTTGTCCGGAGTGCACCCGCAGGGATGTAATGATCCCCTTAAAGGGCAGATCGACTTGCCGTCTCAGGGAACAGGACAATTTCCCGTTGAAGATTATGTCGGACTCCCCGGGGGTGGGAGCGGGGGGAGGCGGGGCAACCGCTTTTTCAGCGGCATAACTCACCCCTAAGCTCCCAAAAAATAGGATGACGGCTAAAGCCCAGCCCCCCACTCCCCACCACTTACTTCTGCCAAGAGTTTGCATCAACATAGGTATTGCCTAAGTCTCCCGAAAGTTCTCGGAGTTTCAAAACCGCCAAGTCATACCCCATGTTTGCGCCCAATGTTTCCTTTTGGGCTGCTATAACCTGCTTACGACTTTCTAAGGAAACCGGCAGGGTGACCTCTCCTGATTGATAACGGACTTCATTCTGGTTAGCCTTGAGCCGGGCCAATTCTTCCCTGGATTGGGCTATCTTAAGGGCCACGCTGCTCGCTTGAATAACATCCGTTTCAGTTAACCATTTGCTCTCAAGAGAATTCTCCTTCTCTTCTTTGATGGCATCAACCTGTTTCAAGACGGCTTTTTGGCGGGAGATGTTGCGGATCCGTTTGAATCCATCCCACACCGGGATCTCGAGTCCGAAGGCTACGTAAAGGCCATTCCCGGTGGTTGCATTTAAGGGATCGGGAGTCTGGGTGCTGAACAGAAGGTTGGGGATCACCTGGGCCTTGGCCAACAGGATCTTATAGCCCTGAAGTTTCTTTTGGATATCTACAACCTTAATGTCATAAGAGCTTTTCTTGGCTTGCTCCAAATTAGCGGTGGCCGGATTGAAGTTGCCCAGCACCTGATGCCGAATGTCTCGCAAATCGGGACTGAACTCCGCAGCAGGGGGCAACCCCAAAAAAAGCTTCAAGCCAGCCAAAGTTCGTTTCTCGGATAGGTCGATTTGTTCAAGCTCGTTCTGAGACAATAGCAATTCTTGCTGGGCTACCTTGGCTTCCAGGGAAGTGCCCGTTCCGATGCTCAAGCGGTTTTCTGCAAAGGTGAGAATCTCTCGGTTCAGACTAATTAACGCTTTCTGATAGACTTTTTGCCTCTTGAAATTGTCCAGATTGAGATAATACCGGCCCAGGTTCTCTATACCCTTAGAAATACCTTGGAGATGACCCAAAATTGCCATTTGTGTGGCCAACTTTTGAGCCTGGAGGCTGTAGTAAGTGCCAAACGGATTATATGGATCCATCGAGAAACTGAGGCTATAAGGCCTGGAACCTGTATTTTCAGGGCGATTGACATAATACAATGTGCGGAACGTCAGAGGAGGAACCATTCCATAGCGGCTGTCGGTTTCGTCCATCCGCCTGATGTCAATTTCCACGGAACTCTTGGTAAAAGCAGGAGATTGGTTTATGGCGATCCTGACGCTATCATCAAAAGTCAATGATTTTAACGAGGTCAGAACCTGGCTATCTGGTTTCAGTTCGGCACCCAGGACCGGCCCGCACCACGTTATCACGCCGGTAGCCGCGACCAATAGCACGGTTATTACAATACAGACTTTGGCGATGATTACGGCGATCCAGGGGCTGAACTCAGGGAGGATGTGGCGGTGACCCCGTACCGTTGCAACAGGGTTAGCCATAGCGTTCAGAGAACGAGCACCATTGCCGGCTATGGTGACGACAAGCCATCGAGGTTTCCAGAAAAGCTGTCTCATTGTTCATAAAGTGCGCCGTCTCGTATTGAGCAAATCCGGGTGCATCTGGCTGCCATCTCGGGATCATGGGTGACCACTATCATGGCGGTCTTGCCGTCACTGACAATTTCCCCAAAATGATCCATAACCTGGTGACCATGGGTGCGATCCAGCTGACCGGTGGGTTCGTCAGCGAGGATGACCTGGGGTTGGTTGACCAGGGCTCGGGCCACTGCCACCCTTTGGCGTTCACCTCCGGAAAGGCGATTGGAGGAGTGATGCATCCGGTGTCCCAGATTTACCCGTTCCAGGGCGGCGATAATTCGTTCGGGACGATCTTTCCGCTCAACTCCGGCATAGATCAGGGGGAATTCCAGATTCTCAAAGACAGTGGAGTTTTCCAAGAGATCGCAGCTCTGAAAGACAAACCCGACGCGGTTGCGGCGAAATTCTGCCTGGGCGGTGCGATCCAGGCCGAACACATCTTGCCCCCCCAAAAAATATGAGCCGCTGCTGGGAAAGAGAAAAATGCCGAGAATAAAAAGCAGGGTGGATTTCCCGGACCCCGAAGGACCCATGACCGCCACGATTTCTCCGGGGTAAACCGTTAGATTGATGTCGCGGAGCACATAGATCAGATCGATCCCGTTGTCATAGGTTTTACACAGGTCGGCCACTCGAATCAAGGCGCCGTTACCCTGTGAGGCAGGGGCTAACTTATTCATAGCGAATGGCAGTTACCACTTCCATGCGGCTGGCTCGGAGGGAAGGATAGAGACCGGCTCCCACGCCAATCAAAACTGCGAACAGAAAAGCCAGGGTCACTCCGAATAAGAAAAGATCTTCCGGTGGGCGACTTCCGATAATATAACTCAAGACTTCCATCAAGATGCGCCCTAACCCGGCCCCCAAAAGGGCCGCCGCACCGCTCAAACAAAGGGCCTCGGAGAGGAATTGCGCCATAATGTCCCGATCTTCAGCCCCCATGGCCTTTTTTAACCCGATTTCCCGGGTACGGGAAGTCACCGCGGCCATCATGACGTTCCAGATGCCGACGCCTCCCAGAAGGAAAGTAGCGCCAGTCGCCAGGTAAATCAAAAACTCGATCCACCATGCCAGCTGCTGCACCCGTTTCAATGCTTCCCACGCCACTTCGACGTGAAGTTCTTCGGGTGATTGACAAGATTTCACGATGCCGGGAATCGCTGCCGCTACCGTGGCCACATCATCCCAGGTGTTGCAACGAACATAGGCGCGATCGGCCAGCAGCCTACCAGCCAACCGATCTTCGGCGGTGGTTATGGGGAGGATCACAGAGTTAGCCAAAGTGCTGTCGGTGACTCCTCCCAATACTCCTTCTATCAGGAAAATCTCCTGGTTAATCTCCAGCGTTTTCCCTCTGACATGGGTGTCACCGAAAATCCTCTTGGCCAGTTCCTCTCCTAAAACACACTCCCGTTTGCGCTCAGTCACGGCATCGAGGCCGAACAGTCTTCCTGTGAGTGGCCAGAAATTGCGAACCTGCCAAAAAGCCCCATCCACCGCAACGGCGCTGAAGCCAAATTTCTCGCCATGCCAGTTGGTTCGGGCAAACTTGGCGGAAGTCAACGTCAATTCTTTGACCCCATCCAGGCCTTTGAGGGCGGACATGGTCTGATCGCGAAACCATTGGGGCCGGTAAGACCGGGCATTATCGAAAGAAATTCTAATGATGTTGACCCCGCCAATCAGGTCTAGATTTTCATTAAAATTTCTCTTGACCTCCCGGGTCATGGTGACAATATTCAGAAACCCGGCAACGCCCAAGGCTATAGCCAGCACCACCCCCATATAGCGGCGGCGATGACGAACCACTTGGCGCACACTAACCCGCATGAGGTCATTAAGCCTCAAGAGACGCGACCTCCGACATTACAGTAATTACTCCCCCAGCATGCTGACTGCTGTGCCATTGGTACTGGGATAGGTAGTGGAAAAACCGCTCTCCTCCAGGAAAGAATCGCCATGTGTCAAGTCACAAGCCCGGATACGGTGTTTCTTAGCTAATTTTTCCAAGACATCCAGGACATAGCTAATCTGGCTTTCCTTGTGAGTGCTCATATAAGCGGTACGGATCACAGCTTGCCCACGGGGGACTGCGGGATAGATGGCAGGCAGAGCAAAAACGCCATGGTCAAACATATCGCGGGCGAATAGCGCCGCTTTTTCCTCTGCCCCGATGTAAATAGGAATAATGGGGGATTTAGAGTTCTTAGTGATCAGGCCGATCTCCCGGTATCCAGCGTGAACATTCCGAGTAATGTCCCAGAGGCGCGTGACCCGGTCCGGGTCCTCCTCCAGGATATCCAGACAGGCTATTACCGTCGCGGTATTGCTGGCCGGAAGCGCCGCAGAAAAAATGAGCGGCTTGGAATGGTGGCGCAGATACTCCAGCACGGCATCGTCATCCGCGGCAATGAAACCGCCGATGGACGCCAGGGCCTTGCTGAAAGTGCCCATGATAAAGTCAACTCCGGAGGTGAGCCCAAAATGATCGGCCGTCCCCCGTCCTCCGCGGCCCATCACCCCTAATCCATGGGCATCATCCAGATACACGAGCAAGTCTGTATGGTTCTTTTTCAAAGCCACTAACTCGTCCAGAGGTGCCAGGTCCCCCGACATACTGAACACCCCTTCAGTGACCAGAAACAAGCACCCGTTAGCGCTTTTTTGGCGGGCCGCCGCCAACTTGCGGGCCGCCGCCGCCGCATCGTTGTGAGCAAAGGGGATCAGCCGGGCGCGTGAGGCCTGGCACCCCTCAAAGATGCTGGCGTGATTTTCACGGTCGCAAACGATGATATCTTGGGGTGTCAACAAACAGGCTATGGACCCAAGATTGGTAGTAAAGCCGGTGGCGTGGACCACAGCTTTTTTCTTGCCCACAAAGGCGGCTAAACGATTCTCAAGGGTCTCGTGCAAGGTCAAGTTGCCGCATAGGAATCGGGATCCCCCGGGGCCACTGCCCCACCGACTCGCAGCCTTGGCGCCTGCTTCCATTACTCTGGGATCATGAGTAAATCCCAGGTAATCATTGGACCCAATCATAATCAGACGCCGGCCTGACACCTCCACTTCCGTGCCCCAAGATCGGTCTATGGGCCGGAAATAAGGGTAAAACCCTTGTTCCTTGGCGTCTTGGACCATAAGAGCAAAAGGTTGGCAGCGGTTTCTAAGTGTCATAAAGGTATTCTACCCCCTCCCCCTCCGGTAGGTTTACACCTTTTTATTGCTATCTTGAGAAAATGTCAATGGGATTTGTGTTCTTGAGCAGATAAGCTCCCCCATTCCCCCCATTACGGTTCCTATCCTACCACATTTGATCTCGTTTTTTGATAAAAAAAATCCCCTTTTTCAATATATCGGCAAATGTGAGAATTAAAATAGCTTTTTTTTAATTATCCATTATTTTTAGAAAAATATCCAGGGAAATCAAAGGCCTGGACTACGTCAATGGATTTTTATTATCTTAACGCTTTTTTTGCCCCTACCTCTGGCTTGGTTAATCACAAGGATACGACGCCAGACCGAGTCAATGGAGGAACCCGCTCTGCTTCAGATATGCATATTTAGACAGAATCGCAGCCTTATTGTTAGCAGCGGGCCGAATTTCTGGCTCGATTCCTTGCATCACCTGCCCATGCGATAAATTGCCCAGGGCAAATCCAGGGTTTGAGTTTGCCTAGGGGTTCTCCGGCTTGCCACTTAACAGCCTTTTTATCGCCTGCGCCTGCCCGGGGGTGATGGTGGGATGAGCCGTGGGGCAGAATTTGTTGAAGTCATCCGTCGTAAGGCCACCCCCTTCTCCGCCGTCACGGTTGAGCGCGGTGTAACATTTTTGGGCCGCTCGGCTTATTTCCAGATATTGGGCGGTCCACCGCGGCAGGCTCAAAATCTGTCCGCCTACCATCACTGCCAGGAGCATCCCCGCCAACGTATGCGCCCACCATTTTTTGGGAATCCGGGGGGCCAGCAGACGCCACGCCGTTCCCACCAGCAGCAGGGCGCCAATCAAGGTAAAGATACCGTAGCGGGCCACATAAGCCTGGCTGACGTGCCGCTGATAGCGGGTCAGCGAAATCAGGCAGAACGGCAGAAGATTAAGCAGAAGGGCCCAGAGAGCCAGGTGCCTTTCCGGCAACCCTCCCCAGCGCCAGATAGCCGCCAAACTTAACGTCAACAGGGTAGCGCCGGCGATGTAGGCCAGGATGGGAAAATGATAGTGACCCCAAAACAGATAAAAGAAAGGCGCGAGAAAGGCCCCGCAGAACATGTGCAATAAATAAGTAGGGCCAGGCAAGCCTGCAAATACCCCGCGGTTATGGCTGGTGGCGGCGGGCACCCCGGCAAAGTTGAGATAGCCTGCCATGAAAACGATATATACGGCGCCGACTACCCCGGTAACCATCCAAAAGGCGCGCCAGGAGCGCTTTTCTCCCATCAGGAGCACATACAGTGGCAGCGCCAGGAGGCCCATCAGGGGATAATTGTGGGATAAAATGGACAATGCGGCGCACAGGCCAATGCCCCAGAGCTTGCCTCCCGACGGGGTGCGCACATAGCTGTCGGTTAAGAGCAACGCCCCCAAAAACAACCCCAGGCTGAGGGCATAGCCGAAATAGAAGGCGTTCCAGGCAATGGAGTGATGCAAGGCTGCCATAACGTAAAGGAGGCTCAGGCTTAAAGCCAGGCCAGGCTCCCAATGACGCCGGAAAAAGCTATAGACCAAAAAAGCGTTCACCCCGGTACCCAGGCAATTGATCAAAACCAAGCGCGAGTATTGTAATCCGGCAATTTTCACCAGACCATAATAAATCAAATGAAAAAAGGGGAACCACTGTTCGCCGTCAGGAGTGACCAGATATTGCCCGAAAGGGTATTGGACCATGGCAATGAGTGCGGTCCAATCATCCATCATATAAAAAAATATCGGTTTCCAAAATATCAGGACCGGCAAGGCCATTAACAACAGCAAGACCATGAACGGGCGGTCCGGAAGAGAAGCCGGCCTTGATTTTCCGGGATTTGACTCGTTAGCCTGTTTCATGCCTCTAGGCTCCCGGCTCCTCACCCAAGCCATGGCCAGAGGTAGCAGGAGCGCCGGGGGGAAAAGATAAACCCGGTTTGCTTTCTGAGTCAATTCCTAGTATGAATTTCAAGAGACAGGCCAGCTTGGTCAGAAGGGACTTCCTTTCCCGAGGGGCCGTTAAGGGCCGGTGACGGGTGTGGCAACAGAAATTCGCAGGCTTTAACACCCGACTTTTAACCCTATATTTATATCTCATAATCAGGAGAATGGAAAGTATGTTGGCCGGAAAAAAAGTGTTGGTGGTTATGCCTGCCTATAATGCTGAACAAACCCTGGAACGCACCTTCCAGGATATTCCTTTTGATGTGGTGGATGAAGTGCTGTTGGTGGACGACGCCTCCCACGACGAGACGGTAGCGGTGGCCCGGAAATTAGGCATCCGGTGTTTTTTGCATGAGCGCAATATGGGCTACGGCCGCAACCAGAAGACTTGTTACACTGAGGCCCTGAAATTAGGGGCGGATATCGTAGTCATGGTCCACCCCGATTATCAGTATTCCCCCAAAATTATCCCGGCCCTGGCTGGCTTGGTGGCCAGCGGCGAATACGAGGTGGCCATCGGCTCCCGGATTTTGGGAGGCGCCACCCGCCAAGGCGGCATGCCCGCCTATAAATATTTTTTCAACCGCTGCCTGACCTTTTTTCAGAACCTGCTCCTGGGGGCCAAGCTCTCAGAATATCATACCGGTTTTCGGGCCTTTTCCCGGAAAGTCCTGGAGACCCTGCCCCTCTGGGAGAACTCCGACGATTTTGTCTTTGACAACCAGATGCTGGCCCAGGTCATTTTCTTCGGTTTTCCCATCGGTGAAGTGTCCTGTCCCACACGCTATTTTGAAGAAGCCTCCAGCATCAATTTCCCCCGGAGTGTGAAATACGGCCTGGGAGTGCTGGTGACGTCGGTGGAATTTTTCTTGCAAAAGCGGGGCTGGGGCTCGTTTCGCATCTTCTCGTCCCACGGCCGGGGCCTGATCCCCCAGGATTACTACACCTCCGCCCGGCTTCCCTCTTCTCCCTGAAGGAAATCAATCAGAACTCCTGAGCCCTTAGCTCTCTCAAAATAATGAAAAGACCGGGAGCACAGGCTTTCCAGCCTGTGCTTGGACACCCGGGAGCGGGGTTACTAGACCTGACGCCGAAATTTTCCAAGCAGCCTTGAAAAGTGATAGGCTTTTTTATCATGGTCGCGGTGCCTTCTTTCCCCCTTAATCGTCCCTATCCTCTCGCAAATCTGACAACCTCACGCCCTCCACCGGCCCGGTTTGCACCAGCCAGGTGAGGAAGGAACGGATCTTGCCGACGAACCGCTGGACCGCAATTTCAGCGGGAAAAAGCCGGGAGGCCCCGGGCTTGAGCTCAGAGGAGTGGAAAAACATGGTGAGGACCCGGCCGCCCCGGCTCCGGTGGAGGCGGGCCGCCAGCCGCATGGAAGCCAGGGGATACCAGGCCGGCTGCACCCCGGCCGCGCCCACATACCGGAACGAGTTGCGCAGACACCGGCCCCAGGCTGGAGGCAACACCGCGGCCAGCCGCGTCACTAATCCCGGCGTCCCGGCCAGCACCGGCACCATGGTGACGGGAACCTCCAGAAGTTCGTGGTGGTTTTGTCCCGGGACGTGCAGCACAAAAGGGTCCGCCGGGGCAAGGAAATAGCCGGCCTCAGCCCCCTTGGGGGTGAGAGGCGCCACGCTGCTATCCACCGAGAGATTGAACTCCGGCAGCAAACCCCATATCTGAGGCCCCGCGTCAAACCGGCCCATGCGGAAGGACCGGGGCGCATCTTCCAGGTTGGTCTGTATCTGGTGGAGCAAATTGTCGCATTTATCCCGGAGGAGGTCCCGGGGCAGCCTTGCGGAGGATATCGGTTCGGGGTCGGGCAGATCAAGATAAGGCGGGGTGTTCCAGGGATGTAAATGAACCCCGATCTCCGCCCCATAACGATCTCGCCACCGGGTCAGGACCCGGCAGGCCGCGGGGTCCCGGGCCACCTGGTAGGTGACCAAAAGCGTCAGGGGCAGGCCGAATTCTTCGGGGATGAACGCCAGGCGCGAAAGTTCCGCCACGTTGGTCACTCCCGGGGGCGTCCGGGGATAGTGGCCAAAAAACAGTCCCTCTTCTTCCACATCGATGGAGATCACTAGTTTCATGTAAGACGTTTTTTTCTGGTTTCCCAGCTACTGTTACGAAAAATTTTCCGTAGGGTGCGTCTTACGCACCATTACCTTATGGCAGCGGTGGGCACGGAGTCCCGCCCCCCGGCCCTACTCACCGGCCCCGCAGGTCAATGGCCACTTTAAGACTTTTGTGGCTGCGCTTGTTGAAGGCCGCCTGAAAAGCCTTCCGGTAATCCTCCAGGCGAAAAAGGTGGGAGACCAGACCCCGGGAAGGGTAATCCCCCCGGGCCAGCAGTTCCATGGCTTTTTCATAGGTGCGGACTTTTTGGCCCCGAAAAACGCCGTGGGAGTACATAGAAGATCCGGTAAGCGTCAGCTCCCGAAACCACAGGCTGGAGAAGTCCACCGGCCCTATGGCGCCCGCGGTTCCCACCAGAACGTAAGTCCCCCTGCCGCGCAAAGCCAGAAGTCCCTCCTGGAGTGAGCTTTGCCCGCCCACACAGTCAAAGAACAGGTCGGCGCCACCTTCCAGGTTGCCGCCCCCTAAGGTGGTGGGCACCAGCCTGGCCCCCACGGCCTCGCCCAGTTCGGCCCGGCTGGGGCTGGACAGCACGACCTCCGCGCCGCCCTCCCGGGCCAGTTCGGCCTGAAAAGGATGGCGGGCCACCGCTATTATCCGGGCCTCCGAGCCCAGGACCCGTAACAGGCGCACTAGGTGCTGGGCAATGATGCCGGCACCGTAAACCACTACGATGTGCCGATCGTCGGGAAAGTGGTCCAGGACCGGCTGCAGCGCTGAAGCCAGAGAATCGGTGAGCACCGCCACCTCATCGGGGACGTGGTCAGGCACCCGCACCAACCGGCTGGGGTGGGCGGCCATCATTTCGGCCATGCCGCCCCCCACCCTCTGGGTAAAGCCCAGGATCACCCCGGGAGGCAGGTCGCCTTTCAGAAAATTTTCACAGAGGTTGTACTCCCCCGCGGCACACGCTGGGCATGGCGGCAGGCCTCTGACTTCACAGGGCAGCACCGGCTCCACCACCACCCGGTCGCCGACGCGCCATTCCGACCCCGGCGAAGACTCTACCACTTCTGCCACCACTTCGTGTCCCAGCACCGCCGGCAGAGACGCGTAGGGCTCCAGTAAGAAAGACTCCGCCCCTTTCAGCAGGTTCAGGTCCGAGCCGCAGATGCCGCACATAAGGGGCCGCAATACCACCCAAGGCGGCCCGGGGGGGTTGAATTCCACCGTTTGCAGCCTGAGGGGCGCCAGCCGGCCAAAAAAGGTCCGGGGCCAGAAGCGGTTCAGGCCTTTGGCCAACAGGTAGCGGGCTACTGAACGGTAATAAACCAAGGCTCTCATGAGGTTGGTCTCATCGTGGGATAAGTCTCATTTTATAATTTGTCTTAACTGGATGTTCGTATTTCTTTAAACCGAAAACGGTATTTAAGGAATCTGTTCCGGCGTGGGACGGTTGTCAAGACCATTCTTTCTCCAAAGGGTTGGGGATTCCGCCGCAATGGGATATAATGGCAAATAAATCGGGACTTATAGCGATTGCCAAAAGTTCTTTTCCTCTTATTCCCCTCTCCCTTTTTGGGAGAGGGTCAGGGGTTAATTAAGAAAAACTTTTGGCAATGAGTATACCGGCCCCGGTGCACTCATTATATCAAATATCGAGGCACGCGGTTTTCATGCATACAAGAAGCAGGATTGCGCTGGGGGTGGTAGTTAAAAATTTCCGGCGTCTGGCAAAGCATCCTTGGATCAGCACTAAATTGGCCACTATCCAGGGCGAAAAGTGGCTCTTCAATGTGCTCTACCCCCAGGCCCAAACCGGGCAGGCCAAAAAGATCCGCCAGTTGAGTTTGCGGATCACCGACATCTGCAATTTGCGCTGCCACACCTGCGGGCAATGGGGCGACCAAGGCTTCTTGCACGGCAGCAATCTGCGGAATTTGAAGCAGAACGAAGTCTCTTTAGACCGGTACCTGGAAATCCTCCGGGACTTGGTGCAGCACGGCCACCATCCCACGGTCTACCTGTGGGGCGGCGAACCCATGCTTTATGAGGGGTCGCTCGAGTTGATCGAAGCGGCCACCAAACTTAGGCTGCCCACCGCCATCGCCACCAACGGCACCCGGATTGCCGCGGCCGCAGACAGGCTGGTTAAGGCCCCCATGTTTCTTCTGCAGGTTTCCATCGACGGTCCCGATGCCGCCCGGCATAATCAGGCGCGCCCGGGGGTGGGGGGCGCCGACAACTTTGCCGATATTCAAGCCGGCCTGGCCGCGGTGGGGGAGGCCCGCCGGGACCGCCGCAGCACTCTGCCCCTGATTGCTTCTCTCACCACCGTCTCCCAGCATAATTTCCGGAACCTGGTGGACATTTATGAGTCCTTTAGGGATAAGGTGGACCTCTTTATCTTTTACCTCTCCTGGTGGATCGACCAGGAGGCGGTTAAGAATCACGAAGCGGACTTTAGCCGGCGCTTCGGGTTCAGTCCCACGCTTCACCAGGGCTGGGTGGGAGGCTGGCGCCCCGATGATTACCGGGAGTTGGACCGCCAGTTACAGACTGTACTGAAAATGTCCCGGTCGTCCACCGCACCCCCGGTTTCTCTGATCCCTTCCGTGATCGGCGAGGACGATTTGCGCACTTATTATACCGACCACCAGGCCCGGTTCGGCTTCAATCAGTGCATCTCAATATTTTCGGCTGCCGAAATCGATAGCAACGGCGATCTCTCGCCCTGCCGGGATTATCATGACTATGTGGTGGGCAACATCAAAGAGGCAACGCTTACCGAACTGTGGAATTCCCCGGCCTACGTGCGTTTCCGCCAGAGCCTGGCTACCGAAGGCCTGATGCCCGTCTGCTCCCGCTGTTGTGGCCTGATGGGGTATTAAGATGCACAGAAATTTTGGGGGAGAGGGTAGGGGGCAGGCCCCTTCTCACTCCCCCAACCCCGTTTCTCTCAGACTCGCTTCCGCCCCTTCACGCCCGGCCCGCCTGGTTTTCCTCCTCCAAGATTTAACCTTCGGCGGCACCCAACGCCAAACCCTGGAGTTGGCCCGGCGGCTCAACCCGGCGCGCTTTCAGGTCGAGATCTGGGTGCTGGCCGCGGGGGAGCAATTGATGCCGTTAGCAGAGCGCCACGGCATCCCCGTGATCCGGCTGGGGCGGCGCCAACAGGTGGGGCCCGGGGCCCTGGCCCGTCTGGGTCGGCGGCTTATGAATCAGCACCTCGATGTGCTCATGCCTCTCACCGTAGTGCCCAATATCTGGGGCCGGATGCTAGGCCGCCTGGCCAAAGTCCCCCTGATTATCGGCAACTGCCGGGGCGGCGGGGCTCCCCGGCAGCAATACGAGCGCCGGCTTTGGCCTTTGGCCCACCATATCTTGTGTAACAGCCAGGCCATTCAACGGGTGTTGACCGACTCTTGCGGAGTTCCGGCAGCCCGCCTGACCACGATCTTAAACGGTGTGGATACGGACTATTTTCAGCCCCCCGCGAGCCCGGCCGCCGGCCCGCCCCGGGTCTTGTCTGTGGCCCGGATGGTGCCGGAAAAAGACCATGATACCCTGCTGGCGGCCTTTCACCTGACGGCCAAGGCTTACCCCGAGGCGGAATTGTGGCTGGTGGGAGATGGCCCCCGCCTGGCGGAGGTCAAGGGTCTGGCCCGGCGACTCCTGCCCGGGGACCGGGTTAAATTTTTACCCACCAATGAAGACCTGCGCCCGCTGCTCCAGCAAGCCAGTCTCCTGGCGCTCAGCTCCCGGACCGAAGCCCTCCCCAACGTGGTTCTGGAGGCCATGGCCGCGGGCTTGCCGGTGGTAGCCACCCGGGTGGGCGGGGTCCCCGAACTGGTGGAATTAAACCGGACCGGCTGGCTGGTGAATCCTGGGGATGCCCCGGCACTGGCTGCGGCCCTGAGCCAGGCGGCTTCAGACCCCGATGCCAGGCAGGCCATGGGCAAAGCCGGCAGGGAACGGGCCGTCAAGCATTTCTCTTTAGAGACCATGGCCCGGCAATACGAGTCTCTCTTGGACCGGCTCCTCCAGGAGAAGAGGCGCTAAATGTAGGGCGGGAAAGCGCAGCGCATCCCGCCGTTAAGACTAAGCCTCGTTCCCAAGTTACACTTGGGAACGCCACTTTCCGCCCAAGCTCTGCTTGGGCACCGCTTAAGTTCCCCCCTTTGGAAAAGGGGGGTTAGGGGGGATTTCAAGAGGTTGCATAAATCCCCATGTTTCTCCCCTCAATAATCCAACTTTTTCTCACGGATAAACTGCTCCACCCCCGCATAAATCTCTTCATTGCCGCAGAACCGGCCGGTCTGGATATTCTCCCGGTAGTGGCTCAGGCGGGCTTCGAACTCAGGGATGATCTCAGGGGGGGGATGAAAGCCCATGAGAGAGCGGCCATATCCCAGGCGCTCGATATACAGGGCGTTCAAGAACTGCTCGAAGGCATTTTTGATGGGAAAAGAGATCACCGGCTTGCCGTAAAACAGGGCCTCGGACATCAGGGTGTGGCTGCCCCCGCACACCACGTAGCGGCAGGTGGAGAGGTCATCCAGAAACCCCGCCTCGGAGTTTTTCTTGAAATGCAGATTGCCCTCGATGCGCTCTTCGTTAAAGCCGTAAACCATCACCTTTGAGGGAATGGCGCTCAAGAAGGGAAAAAAGCGCTTGAAGGTGGTATACCCCTGGTACGCCACCACATGCTCGCCCAGGGCGGGCCTTCGCTGCAGCACGCTTTCCCGCAACAGCGGCGGCAGAACTTTGGCCCTGGCCCCGGGTTTCACCGGCGTTTGGAAGAAAGAAATCACCAGATAATCCGAAGCCCGGCTAAACATGGAGCCCACCGCGTAACTCGTGGATAGGTAGCTGGGATACTGGGTCCAGGGGACCCTGTGGCGGCAGCAGGTGATGACGTGTTGATGGTCGATGGACAGGCAGGGAACCCCGGCCCGTTTAGCTGCCCGCGGCAGGAAATATTCATAATCACTCATGGTGACGTCGGGTTGGAACCGGTCCATGAGGTCCAAAAGATGGCGGATGTGCCCCCTGGATTGGCTCCTAACCTGAAGGCTGCCCATGACCGTGGCGAGCAAGTCCACCCGATGGCCCCGGATGACCGTGGGCGGATTGGGACATTCCTCTACCCGGAATTCCCGGCTCAGGATGGCGGCCCCGGTGTCGTGGCTGACAAAGAGAAACTCATGTTCGGCGAAGTGCCGGGCAATGGTCAGAGCCCGGACCGCGTGGCCATGTCCGATGCCGTGGACCCCATAGAGAATTTTAGCCATAGTATGAAGACGGTCCGATCCGGGATCGACCCGGGATCAATGCAGGTTGCGATTTATAAATGAGTTCACGATAACTTGCCTAACCCGGCCGCCCCAGGTGACCCGGTAGGAGATGCCCCGCCAGGCGATAATATTCGTTAGCCAGGTCTTGAGGTAACACCAGCAAGCCATGAAAATATTGGCATAAAAGCCCAAGAGCCAGCGCCCCAGAGGAACCTGTGCCGGCACCAGGGTCCGGAACCAGGCCCCTAAAGCAGTTAAAGCCAGTAAAAATCCCCAACTTGCCAGGGCCAGAGGCGGGGCCACCATACCCAAGATCCCACCCAGGCCGGCGAGGCCTGCCAGGAGAATGGGGCCGGCTAACAGTAAGACCACCAGCGCCGCGGCCAACCAGGTGCCGGGCAGGCAATATTTCAGATATAACATTTGCCGGGTCAACCAGGTCTCCCAGCCGCACCGGGTCTGCCCGCTGAGATCGGTATTCAAAATCGCGGTGGCTACGGGCACGGACCGGATGCCGAAGCGCAACAAGCGCTGGCCCATGGGAAAGTCGTCCAGGACATTTTCCTTCAGGACACCCGCCAGCCCATGCTCATGGAACGCGGCACGAAGCATGGCGATGGCTCCGCCCCAGGGCAAGGCGATGGCAGGAATACCATGTAGCAGATGCAGGGCCAGCACCGTCTGGAGCATCCCCAGCGTGGAAATGCGGGTATCGCCATGAATGATGCGGTGGAACCCCGAGGTTATGACCGCCTGGCCGGTGACTATCGGGTGAATGAGATCCCGGAGAAAGTTGGGCGGGGCCTGGTGAGTGCTGTCACAAAACACCAGGATTTCCGCATCATCAGACACGGCCCCGATGCCGGCCAGAATGCTGTGGTTTTTTTGAGAGCCGGTTGTGGTCGGGCCGCTGACAATATGGCGGACTCGGGGGTTGCGGGACAAGAGCTCCCGCACCAACGGTGTGGCGGGGTCTTCCGGGTCCCGGGTGACCAGCAGGGTTTCATAGTCGGGATAGGGCTGGCTGAGCAAAGATTCCAGCGCCGCGGGCATCTCCGGAGAGTTCCCGGTGAGGGGCACAATGACCGCGACCTTGGGGTAGGTCGGCCAGAACACGGTTTCAGGCCGCCGCCCTGGAAAACTCCGGCGCACATGCTCGCGGCTGTAAAGCATCAGGGTCAGCAGGAGCAAGAGTTCCAGCGCCATGGAGCCCAACATCAAAGTGGTCAAGCAATTTTTCCTGCGGTCATGGTTCGCCTGCCTCGCTTATACGTTTGCTATGAACTGTATCAAATTGATTGTAACTAACTTATTCATGGGTCTATGGGAATGCAAGAGCTTCAGGGGCTAGGCCTCTCGGGTCTCGTCTCCCCTCTGCAGCCACCACCTGGCTGCCAGACCCAGAGTCGGGGCCAGGGCCAGGGCTTCGGCCGCTTCCCGGGGCAGGCGGCCATGTCCCGCCAGGTAAAGCAGAGCCCCCACCAGGACGGCAATGCCCAACTGGAACATCGGGCGCCGGGTAAAGAGCCCCAGGCGGCGCTGGCAAAAAGTCACGGTGAGTGCGGCCACTCCACCCTTGGTAAGGACCATGGCCAGAGCTGCCCCCAGCAGGGGCGCCCGGGGAATGACCAGGGAGCACCAGAGCAGATTGAACCCCAGGCCGCACAGGTGAAAGATCAGGAGCAACCGCTGCAGCCGCATACTGACCATGAGAAATCCCGCCAGGTTGTGGAGAAAGGCAAAAGCAACGGTCACTACCAGGACCTTCTGCAGCCAAATAGCGTCTCCATAGTTGGGCCCGTAGATCAAGGTGATGATACGGTCACTTTCGATGAACAGCACAAACATGACGCCTAAGGCCGCGGCCAAAAGCCAGCGTGCGGTGTTTTGGGCCAGTTGGGAGACCCGGCCGCGGTCCGACTCCCAGAGCTGCACAAAGAGCGGAAACAGGATACTTTGCAGGAGCAGGCCGGAGACCAGCCCGGAGATGCCGTCCACCGTTTGCCAGGTGACGCTATACTGCGCCACCCCGTGAGCCCCGGCATACTTCTGGAGAAAAAAGAGGTTAGCCTTGTTATAGAGAATGGCCGAGACCTCGATGACGGCAAACACCATCCCCAGTCGCAGAGTAGACCCCAGCCGTCCCAGGGAGGGCAGCGTGAGCCGCAAGCGCCCCTGGGAGCGCACCAGGATGAAGCTGCCCCCTAAATTGACCAGGCTTTCGATGGGCTTGAATGCAGCTACCACCGGGGCTGAGGCGCCCAAAGCCAGGGCGATCAGACCATAGCCAAAGCCCAACCCCGCGGCCAGGGCCGCAACCTTACCCTGGAGGTCCTGACGGCCCTGGACCTGCAAGGCCACAAAAAAAGTATTGGACAGGGCCTCCAGCCCGACCCCGGCGCTCAGCATGAACATGACGTATTTCAGGGACGAGGAGTAGCCCTGCCACTCCATAAAACCCAACACCCCCAGGAGCGCCAGCACCAGCAGGCCTCCCTTGAGGATGGTCACCTGGCTCAAGGCCGCGTTCGGGTCTCCGTCCTTTTTGGACATCAGGGAAACCAGCGGCAGGTTGAGGCCGAATTCCGCCACCAGCAGGAGAATGCTGCCCAAGCCAATGGCCAGCATAAACTCCCCATACGTGGTGGAACTGACCCGGGCCAGGTAAATGAGGAAAACGGCTTGCAACGCCTCCCGGAACCACCGGGCGCTGAGCAGGTAGGCGAACTTCTGGAGGATGCGGGCAGGCGCGGACTCAATTCCTTTATTCCCCTCTCCCTTTGAGGGGAGAGGGTTAGGGTGAGGGGTAGACGGCTGGCTAGGGCTGCTCACAAGCATCAAATGCGGCCTTATCGTAAGTTTTTCCAGGTCCCCGACCACGGCTGCCTGAACCTTTTATATATATCAGATATTTCTGCTGCCGGTGAGGAAAAGTCTTTTTCGAAGGGAACGGACTCCGCCGCAGGCTGGCCCAGGGAAAGAGTTTGCCATGCGCTCACGCATGCTTTATCCTTATGGCCAGGGAAGAGTTATTCATGCCGGAGACCCCAAACGCTAGCTCAGAGAGCTGGTTTCACCGCAACCCCAAGAAGACCTTGGTTTTTTTTACCCTGTTTCTGATGCTGGCCGCAGCCTTTGCCGCAGAACAATATCTCCAATTCCGTAACCATCGCAAAGGGATAGTCTTATCCTCCGAAGGCGAAATTAGATATATCCGGCTGCGAGAGTACCGTCCCGGCACCCGCCTTCTGATGACCTTGCCGCAAAGCCATCTGCCCTACACCGACAATGTCTTTGACAAAGAATACCGCTTTGATATCGACAAAAACGGTTTTATCGCCCCTTCCCAAAAATATGACCACCCCGATAAGGTCATCGTCTTCCTGGGAGGGTCCACCACCGAATGCATGTATATGGACGAGGACCACCGCTTTCCTTATCTGGTGGGGAAGATTCTCGAGGGGGAGACGGGGGCAAAGATCAATTCCTACAACGGCGGGATGTCCGGCAACAACACCCTGCACGCCATCGATCTTTTGATCAACAAAGTAATTCCGTTGCATCCGCAAGTTGTTGTCTTCATGGAGAACATCAACGACCTGAGCACCCTCCTCTATGAAGGCACGTATTGGAACGAGCATAACGCCCGGGCGCCCCTGGAAACCTTAAAAAAGACCAGGCTGGTGGGCAAGCTTTTGAAAGAGATTCTTTTCCCCGAATTGAATCAAGCTTATCGAGTTTTAAAAGAAAGACTGGCCAGTAAGCCATGGGATGAATTTATGGGCGTCCGGGGGAAAAAGCTGACGTTTGATAAGACAACGTTTGTGCGTGAATTCGCCATGAATCTCAAGGCGCTGATCTGTATCTGCCAGGCCCATGAGATTATCCCGGTGTTGATGACCCAGGCCAACCGAATCACACCGCATCCCGACCCGGTGGTGGCGGCTTACATCGGGCGCTACGGCAATGATACCGGCATCGGCTATGCTCAGCTTAAAGATCTGTACGATGCCTTTAACGACACCATCCGGGAAGTGGGCCGGAAAAATCACGTCATGGTCATCGACCTGGCCAAAGAGATTCCCCCTAATAAGCACTACCTCTATGATATCGTCCACTTCAACGACGCCGGCTCCGAAATGGCAGCCCGGATCATCGCCAACCGCCTAAAAGGGCTTTTGACGCCGCAATAGCCGCATTCAGCACTTATTGCGCCTCGTTACGCTCTCGTTCCCCAAGTTCCAGCTTACGCCCTCGTTCCCAAGTTGCACTTGGGAACGCTATTTTCCGCCCAAGCTCTGCTTGGGCACCACTCGCAGGGGCGGGGTCTCCCCGCCCCTGCATTGCATTTAATCCGCTCTACCAAAGCTTCCCGGACATGGCCACCTTCACCGCCAGGGTCAGGCCGTCATGCTCCGGCGAATGACGGGGCAGGAAGCTGAGCAGGTGAACGGCGCGCCAGGCGGGGTGGCTCAAGATTTCCCGGTTGAAGTCCGCAGCTCCGGTGAATCCGGTATTGTCCGCCACCAACAGACCACCGGAGCGCAACAAGCCGCGGGCCAGGGACAGGGCCGGCAGGTAGGATTCCTTGTCGATGTCCAGGAAGATCAGGTCAAAGGTCTCGCCCATCGCGGCCATGAGATTCAGGGCCTCGCCCACCTTCACCTCCACCACGTCCGTAAGTCCGGCCCGGGCGAGGTTGGCCCGGGCTCGGGCGGCCATGGCCTCGTCGTACTCCAGGCTCACGACCCGGCCGTTGATCTCAGCGCAGGCCCGCCCCAGAAAAATGCCGGAATACCCCGTGGCCGTGCCCAATTCCAGGATACGGGTGGCACCTGTGGCTCGGGCCAAAACAAAGAGCAGCTCTCCCACCACCGGACCCACGATGGGGATGGCTTCACGTTTGGCCTCTTCCTCCAGCTCCAAGAGCAAGGCATCGCCTAAGGGCGCCAGGCCTCGGAAATAACCTTCCAAATCAGGTATCATGGCGCTCATGGTCCCTCCTAGTGTGATGTCCAGATGTTTTTTTTAAGATATTTCGGGGAATCCTGTAGGGGCGGACCTATGTGTCCGCCCTATTTGCGGGCGCACACGCAGGTGCGCCCCTACAAAACTCTTTTAAGATATAACTGGGACATAAAACTATCACGCCGTTTAGGAATTGAATGTCTCGAAATTCTTTTTGGTTTCGGGTAATATTATGGCAAGAAAGGGGGAGAAGGGGAAGCACAGATTGCCCGGAGTCCTGCGGTTCATGAATCGCCAAAAGCCCTGCTCCGGTGGATCAATGCCGCCACCTCCAGCCAGATACCCCTCACCCCGCCCACCGCTGGCGTTAAGCAGGCGTGACGGTCTCGCGTATGCACCTCCCACCAAAATTGCGCCAAGAATAATCATAGTGTGGTAAAATAAACTATTACAGCTTAAGGGTTAAAGCACAGCATGGCAAAAGAGAAGAAACTCCGCAGCAAACCCCTGGCTTGGCTGTTGTCCTCCACCAAGGAGCAAGCCAAGGACACCGGCATGGCCATGGTGTTGATCTGTCTGCTTCTGGGCTATTGGGACAAGTTCCCCAAGTTCCCCAAGTTCCTCCCCGTGAGTCTGACGCTGTTGCTCATCACCATGATCTGGCCCAACGCCTTTCGGCCCCTGGCCACCCTCTGGTTCGGCCTCTCCCATGTCCTGAGCCGCGTCGTCTCCCGGGTCATCTTGACGGTGTTGTATTTTCTGCTGGTCACTCCCGTCGGCCTCATCCGGCGCCTGGGCGGCGCCGACGCCCTGAAATTGAAACAATGGAAACAAGGCCGCGACTCGGTCTTCATCGTCCGCCAAGGAGTCATCCAGGGAAAAGACCTGGAGAACCCTTATTGAGTTCAAAGTTCAAAGTTCAAGGTCAGGTCACAGGCCTTAACTTTGAACCTTGAACATTGAACTATAAACTCATTCCCAAGGAGTGACGTTATGAATTTTGCCAAGGATTTGTGGGGCTTCCTCAAGGTCAGGAAAAAATTTTGGCTGCTGCCCATCATCCTGACGCTCTTGTTTTTTGGCGCTTTGATGATCTTCGCCAGCGGTTCGGCCATCGCGCCCTTCATCTACACCATATTCTAAGTACGCCAGTTCATAAGTTCGGTAATGTATTTTCCCCTCTCCCCCCGCTGCGGGGGG
>JBAZPO010000014.1 GCA_041648175.1 Desulfobaccales bacterium
ACATGATCCGGGTTGCAACCATGCCATAAAAGATGGCATTGTAGAATTGATTACCCCTTTGAATTAACGCCACTTTTTTTTGAAATACTTAAATATACTTATTGTCAGGAGAGGTTCTTGCAAAAAACCGTTTGGTCACTTATGAGATGCTTCGGTTGCTTCTTTCCCTCAGAATGACAGGCAGGGGATATTTGCAAGAGGCTCTTTTGGCAATGAGATAGCTCTCTGACCCACCTGTTTTTCCACCTGCTTCAAATCTGGATTTTCCGGGATGAATGATTAATCTATCAAAAAATTCCTGCTGCGGCAGAAAGGCGGTTTTCCATGGCGAGACTTAATCCGGGCGATGCGGCCCCAAGGTTCCAATTGCCCGACCAACATGACCAGACGGTCAGCCTGGCGGATTTTCACGGCCGGAAGCTCCTGGTCTACTTTTACCCCAAGGCCGGCACTCCGGGGTGCACCCGGCAAGCGTGCAGTATCCGGGATGCCCGGGAGGCATTGGCCGGCCTGGGTCTGGCCGTGGTGGGCATCAGCCCCGATCAGCCGGCCAAACAGAAAAAGTTCGACGACAAGTACGGGCTGGCCTTTCCGCTCCTGGCGGACCCGGACCATCGGGTGGCCGAGGCCTACGGCGTCTGGGGCGAAAAGACCATGTACGGCAAAAAATCTATGGGTATTATCCGCTCGTCGTTTTTGATCAACGCGGAAGGCAAGATTGTGCAGGCCTGGTACGGGGTTAAGCCGGAGGACACAGTTCCCAAGGCCCAAAAGGCCCTGGCGGGTAAGTGAAAAAGTGGGGCGGGTTTTAAACCCGCCCCTTAAATCCCTTTCAAGGATGTCTGCTCCGCTTTCCCCCTCCCCTGGTGGGAGGGGGTTAGGGGGAGGGGGGAAGGTATTGATAATCCTAAAGTAATTTTATCAACACGAGTGCCCCCCTCAATTCTTTACCGTTTCCCCCGAAAGCTCCGACGGGTACAAGGGTAGATACCGGGTGCCCAAATCGAAGATCAGAATACCCCCGGCGATCAAGGCCAGGGTGATGATGATTTCGATGAACGACGGGAAGTAGCTGAACTGGCGGTAACCGCCGTAGCTGGTGAGGCTGACGTTGAAGCGGTTCAAAACCACCCCGAACGCCGATAACCCCGCCGCCCAGTAGAGGCCCTTCACCGAGTTGCGCACCTCCTTAAACGTCAGCAGAAGACCCGGCAGGGCCACGGTCCCGAACAACTCCAGGTAAAAGAAGAAGTGGGGTGTATCGAAGGCCCAGACCGTGGCCCCCCGGGCATAGAGGTCCGTGACCTTCATAGCGAAATAGACCAGAAGAGCGATCCCCAGCCCCTTGCTGAAGTCCGACAGCAACTTGATCTCAGATTTGCGCTTATAGGCCCAAGAACTGATGAGGCTCTCCAAAGTCACTACGCTCATCCCGCCGATCACCGCGCTGCAGAAAAACAGCGGCCCTATGGCCCGGCTGGCCCAGAGATCGGACATCTTTTCCGGCATCAACAGGTACAAGGCTCCCAGGGACGATTGGTGCAGGGTGGAAAGCATCACCCCGGCCACCACAAAGACCAGGTAAATATTCCGTAAAAAATTCACCCACTCAAACTTCTCCCAGCGCTCCAGGGCCATGATCAGGATGTCGATGCCCAGGACCGTGGTATAAAGCATGACGCACCAGGACACCTCGAAGAGCACCGAATGTGGATTCCACATCACCATGGGGTGCCAGATACGCCAGGGCTGCCCCAGGTCGAAAAACAGCCCCACGACAAACATCAGGTAGCCGAGGAAGGCCGAGAGCTTGGCGGGCCGGAGTAGCGGTTCGAATTTTTTCAGGTTAAAGATATAGATGGCTGCGGCCATAGTGAAGCCGCCCCCGGCCAGGGCCACCCCGGCCAGGATGTCAAAGCTGATCCACAGCCCCCACGGGTAGGCGTCGTTTAAGTTGGTAGTAGCGCCCAACCCAAAAAAGAGCCGGATCAAGGCCGAAATGAGGCCCAGCACCAAGATCACATAAAGGATGGCGCGTCCAGGGGTCAACTTACCCTCGCCCGGATACCATTTTTCCACCTTATCGGCCATGGCTCACTCCTCCTTACCTTCCCGGGACTGCTGTTCCTGGACTTCGGCCCGGCGCTTGTTGATGTAATGCAGACCCACGGCCAGGCCCCCTACTCCCAGGGCCACAAAGGGCACCTTGGACATCCATTCCCGGCCGTGGACGCCGTAAGGCTGCTCCCCCAGGTCGGTGCGGAAGCCCCGGTGGTTGAGACCCAATTGCTCGAAAGACACCGCGGTCAGATAGAGCTTGGCAGTCCCACCCGCGACCTTCTCGCCGTAAACCTCGGGGTAATACTTGCCGGGATGAGCGCCGATGCGACGGTGGGCTTCTTTCAGAAGCTCTTTCCGCTCCCCAAAGAGCAGGGTCTCGGTCGGGCAGACGGTGGCGCAGGACGGGTTCAGGCCGATCTCAATGCGGTCGGCGCAGAAGTCGCATTTCCTAATCAGGGGCACCGCCGAACTCCATTGGAATTTGGGAATCTGGAACGGACAGGCCATCATGCAGTAGCGGCAACCGATGCAGCGTCCGTCATCATAGACCACCGGCCCGCTGGCAAGTTTTTCCAGGGCCGCCACCGGGCAGGCCGTCACGCAGGCCGGATCATTGCAATGCATGCAGCGCCGGGAGATGAAGTGCCAACTCAACTGCCCGTCAGGTTTCTCAATCTCTCGAAAAATAATCCGGGTATAGTTGTTGCTGTCCAGGTATCTGGGATTGCTCCAGGTCTCGCTGAACTCCGTGCGTTCGCCCGGCAGGTCGTGCCAGCTCTTGCAGGCCACCTGACAGGCCCGGCAACCGATACAGCGAGTCGTATCGATCAACATGGCTTTACTCATGGCTGTCTCCCTTGCGGCCTATCAGACCTTTTGCACGTCCACCAGGAACACCTTGTACTCCGGGATCATGGTGTTGGCGTCCCCCACCATGGGGGCCAGTTGGTTGGCGGCGTAATTGTCCTGGGAATTGGGGCCACCGGTAGTCAAGCCGGCAAATCCAAAGTGCCAGGGCAACGCCACCATCTCTACGGTGTTCGAAAAACCCGCCTTGCCACAGCAAAAGGGCGCGACCCGGTTGGTGACATTGGCCCGGGCCTTCACTTCCCCCCGAACGCTTTTCACCTTGACCCAGTCCCCAGCTTTGATACCCCGGGCCTTGGCCAGCGACGGGCTCATCTCCACGAACATCTCGGGCATCATCTCCGCCTGCCAGGTGAGGTTCCGGGTCATGACCCCGGACTGCCAGTGCTCCGTCACCCGGAAGGTGGTGGCAATGACGGGATATTTGGGGTCGCAGAGCTGGGCTACCTTATCCATCTCCGATTTCCACACCTTCATCACCGGGTTGGATTGCTGCGGCGACATGACATTCACATACGGGCACTCCAGCGCCTCGTAGTGCTCCGGAAAAGGCCCTTCCTTGCAAACACCGCCGGGGACAAACAGCCGGCTCTTGCCTTCCGGCAGCATGATGAAGGGGACCTTGGCCGACACGTCCGGCGGGATATGCTCTTTAGTCTGAGCGTTGATCCAGCCGAAATCCGGGATGTCCAGATTCTTCCAGGTCTTAGCCGCCGGGTCCCAATGGAACATGGCTTTCTTGGGGCTCCAGGGCACTCCCTGGGGATCCAAAGAACAGCGATTGTAGATGATCCGGCGATTCACCGGCCAGGCCCAGGCCCAGGTAGGATAGAGCATCAGGCCGCTGGGGTCTTTCTTGTCCCGGCGGGCCATGAGGTTGTTCTTCTTGTCCGGCCCCGGATAGGACCCGGAGTAGATCCAACAACCACACGCAGTGGAGCCGTCGTCTTTCAGGGCCAGGAAATTGACTACCTGTTTTTTGTCCGCCACGGTGGAGCCGTTGATCTCCTTGGCCACCAGGTGCACGTCCGGGTCATCCCCGTAGTTCCAGTTAAGGTTGACGATGGGGTCGGGGAAAACCGCTTTGGGATCGTCTTTATAGAGTTTTTTAAGCTCCAGGGCCAGGCGGTTGGCATACCACAGGTCACTATGGGCGTCTCCATGGGGCTTCACCGCCTGGTAGCGCCACTGCAGCCAGCGCCCGCTGTTAGAGGCGCTTCCTTCCTTCTCCAGGGCATCCGCCGCAGGGAAGAGAAAGACCTCGGTCTTGATGTCCTGGGTCTTGGCCCCGGGGCGCTTCCAGAACACGGAGGTATCCGTCTCAAAGAGGTCAAACGCCGCCATCCACTCAAGCTTCCCCAGGGCGTCGTAGGCCTGGGTCAGGTTGGGGGAACTCACCGCCGGGTTCATGCCCCACACCAACATGCCCTTGATACCGCCTTGCCCCATGGATTCAAACAGGGGAATCCAGGAATATCCGGAACCCTGATAACCCTTGCCGATCTTGGGGAGATAATCATAGGCAAACTGGTTTTGAGGAGTGGCCGCGTCCCCCCAGAAGGCCTTGAGCAGGCTCACAAAGAACTTGGGCTTATTGATCCAAAAGCTAGCCTTGGGAGTTTCTTTGTCCAGGTAGTCCTTCAGGGTCGGGTGCGCGGCCTCATTGGGAATGGCCATGTACCCCGGGACGATATTGAACAATAACGCCATGTCCGTGGAGCCTTGGACGTTATTTTCACCCCGCAGGGCGTTGATGCCGCCCCCGGGCATGCCCATGTTCCCCAGGAGTTGTTGCACGATGGTATAACTGCGGATAATCTGCACCCCGGTGGAGTGCTGGGTGCCGCCCATGGCATAAAGCAGCGAGGCGGACTTGCCCGGGGCGCCCGTGGCGCTGTACACCGCCGCCATCTCCAGGAACTGCTTTTTCGGCACTCCCGTAACCGCTTCCACCATCTCCGGGGTATAGCGGCTATAGAAGGTCTTCATAAGCTGGAAGACGCACTGGGGGTTGACCAGGGTGGGATCGGTGACCGGTTTCTTCTCTGCGTCCAGTTCATAGCTCCAACTGGCCGGATTATATACGTGCTTCTCTTTGTCAAAACCGGAAAAGAGGCCGTCTTGGAAACCAAAGTCTTTATTTACCAGAAAGGCGGCGTTGGTATAGTTCACCACATAGTCTTTATGATAAAGGTCGTTTTGGAGAATATAATTAATGAGGCCGCCCATCAAGGCGATATCGGTGCCGGGCCGCAAACGCACAAAGAGATCGGCTTTGGCCGCCGAGCGGGTGAAGCGGGGGTCCACGACGATGAGTTTGGCCCCCTGGTCCATGGCCTTGGTAATCCATTTGAAACTGACGGGATGGTTTTCGGCCGGGTTACAGCCGATGATCATGACGCAATCGGCATTGGCAATATCGTTCCAGTGATTGGTCATAGCGCCTCTGCCAAAGGTGGGCCCCAACGAGGCCACTGTGGAGGAGTGTCAGAGGCGGGCTTGATGTTCTAAATAGACGATGCCCAGGGACCGGGAGAGCTTACTGAGGAGATAACATTCCTCATTGTTTAAAGCGGCCCCGCCGATGGAGGCCAAAGTTTCCGTGCGGTTCACCGGTACGCCGCTTTCGGACTTGGTGATGAAATTCGCATCCCGGGTGGCCTTGATGCGCTGGGCCAGGGTGGTGATGGCCCAATCCAGGGGCTTTTCTTCCCAATGGTCGCTGCCCGGGGCGCGGTATTTTACTTTGTTGAGGCGCCGGGGACTGGTGACCACCTCGAAGACCGCCTGGCCTTTGCTGCACAAGGTCCCTTCGTTGATGGGATGGTCGGGGTCGCCTTCGACGTTAACGAGTTTGCCCCCCTTGGTGTTGGCTACGAGACCGCAGCCCACCCCGCAAAAGGGGCAGATTGATGTAGTGACTTGGGTGTCCTTGGTCTTGGCGGGAGCGACGAAACCGGCCCATCCGGAGCGCGTGAAGATGACGTCCGAGAGCCCCAACGCGGTGATCCCGCTTCCCAAACCCTTAATAAAGGTCCTGCGGGTGATGCCCATTTTCCACCTCGGCTTGGGTGTGGAGTTCAGGAATAAAGAGGAATATAGTGGCGAATTTAAACTTATCTGTAACCTTTACCTGAACCGCTATCACCTCCTTCAGATTTTGTGACTATGTATTCGCACTGTTGCACAACTGTTGCATATTTGTCAACTATGATTTCCTGGCATATTTTAGGAAGCGCCGGGCAGAATTATACCGGGGCAGGGTCTGGGCCTGATGGCGGAGGAGATTATTGTGCAGGAGTTTGAGGTTTCTCGAAGAGACTAACCTACTTCAAACCGTGGGAAATTCTCATGCTTAAAATTTTTTTATTACCACAATTGATGGCTCCTTGACATTAATTTGACTACGGCGCCCTTTAAAAGCTGGGTGTCTGCTAACCTGTATCTTGTTGATTTGTATCTCCGGATTCTCATATATTCGGGCAACCTTATGGTGGTATAAGTCGGTGACCCCAAGGCCATGGCACAACTGGACCAGGAAACTATAAGGATTTAAGAGCTCATCTCTACACATACGATGATCAGCATAAACCTGGAGGTGAAGATGCGCCTCAGACTGCTGAAGCCCCGTGCGGCCTACATAACCGATGAGTTCCCCCGATCTTACCTGCTTACCCTCGACGATCCCTTCAGCGTATCCTTGCAAATGCATATACCCATAACCTTTGCGGTCTTGACCACTTAAGATCAGGGTTATGCCACCTTCCTGAGAAGTTGAGAGGGTATTGACGACCCCAGAGGTTATGGCATAAACCCTGGTCCCCTCCCTGGCAAAAATATCCACGGCGCGATGATGCCTCCCCCCGCTGCGCCATTCGCCCCAACTGTCCCGGAAGGAAAAGGGATAAGCTACCGGGAAACAGTAGCCGGGGTGGTTTGGTGTAGGCAAGCGCATTAAGCCTCGCTGCATTTGGTCCACTCCGGGAAGCTGTTTCTGGGCATATTGGAGGAAATCATTGTACGCTTGCCGGACCAAGGCCTGAGCCTCATGGCTGGGAGAGAGAGCTGGCTGGTGGTCTTCTCGCCGCAAACCAGAGTTAGACATGTTTGACATAAGACGCGCAAGAAAACCGATTCTTGCCCACAATCTGCCCAGGTAGCGTGGGGCCAGCCACATATTTTCACAGAAATCAGCGTCCTGTAGATCATTTGCCTTTCCCGGCTTTATTTGCGTCGATTCCGGGATGCCTTTGGAAGGGCAGGCCTTAGGATGCTGACTGGATTCCATCTGGCTCACTGCTTTGATTAGCGAGGGCCACAAGTTATGGGATTGGCCGGTCTCCTGGATGATGGCGCTGGTCCGGGTGTTTGGAGGAGCCCACTGACGTGGGGGAGGGTTCGTAGCAGTCTGTTTAGGCGGGGAGTGTTCCCGGTCAGAGAAGTTATAGTAGACCACCCCTTTTTCCAAAACCCTGACATATGATTCAGCGAGCCCCGGTGAATGACCTAAGAGCAGCACCCCGGCGATTATGAGCCATACTCCGCTGAACAACTTCGATATCCTCCTGTGGTGAGAATTATCCAAAAGAGTACCTCGAAATTTATGCAATAATTATGCCGATATCATCCAACTGAGCGCGTACCGGATATGGGGCTCATGGTCAAGTTGGGTGGGCTGGGCCTTATAGCATTTGCCAAAAGTTTTTTCCTCTAATTCTCCTCTCCCCTTGTGGGAGAGGGTAGGGTGAGGGGTTAATAAGAAAAAACTTTTGAGCCTCTTGCAAAAGTCTCTTTGCGGTCGAAACCTTATACGGGTATTGATAAGTTCGCCGGTAGCACAGGCCTTCCAGCCTGTGCTACCGCAGGTTAAACCTACATGGCAGAAGCTGCCACCCCTGAGGGATAAAATCCTCCTACCCACTGAAGGGGCTTTAAAAGTCCCCCTTTGAAAAAGGGGGATTTAGGGGGATTTGGATTTTCACGCTAAAGCCTGCGACTCCATAATGTCCGGCAATTTTGCAAGAGGCTCTTTTGGCAATGAGTATAGATGTCGGATTAGTATCTCTTATTTCGGACGCGCTGGCAAGGTTTACAGCACACGAGAGAGGAGACCGGGCCTTGGAACCTGAGACATAGAGAACGTATGTGTGACAGATGATGTTGGCGAATATCAATCAGGGTAAGGCGAAACTATTATTTATATTCCTAATTATTACATTTATAAAATATAGAAATATAAAAAGAACTTAGGAGCGGCTTACCCGAAAAACTCCGCCAACGCCGCGGCCATCTCCTTTACCTGGTCGGGGGCAAACCACTTGATCTCCTTATCCGAGCCGAACCAGGTGTGCTGCCGCTTGGCGTAGCGGCGAGTGTCCCGGGCGAGAAGCGTCAGGGCCTCCTCCCAGCTCCAACGCCCGGTGAGGTAGTTGATGAGATGGCGGTAGCCTAAAGCCTGGAGGGGTTTTAAATCCGGCGGGTAGCGGGTGAGCAGCTCTTTGACTTCTTCCAGCCACCCTCGCGCCAGCATGAGCTCCACCCGGGTCTCGATGCGCTGATAGAGCTCCTCCCGGGGCAGAGCCAACCCCAGCTTCAGCACCTTGTAGGGCGCGTCCTGAAAGCGGTGGGCGTTGATAAACTCGGACAGCGGCGTGCCCGTGGCCTCCATGACTTCCAGGGCCCGGATAATCCGGTAGGTGTCGTGGGGATGGAGCCGGTCGGCCGTGGCCGGGTCCAGGTAAAGGAGGCGCTGGTAGAGCACGGGCAGCCCCAGATCCTTAAGCTCCCCCTTGAGCCGCGCCCTGACTCCCGCCGCAGGCTCGCCTTCTGTGAACAGGCCGGAAAGCAAGGCCCTGAGATACAGCCCGGTGCCGCCCACCACCAACGGCGGCGCCTGGCGCTTTTGCAAATCCGCCAGGACCTCCCGCCCCTCACGGCAGTAGCGGGCCGCGTCATAGGGCTCCGGCGGGTCCGCCACGTCGATGAGATGGTGGGGCACCTGGACCCGTTCTTCTTGGGTGGGCTTGGCGGTGCCGATGTCCATTTCCCGGTAAACCTGGAGGGAGTCGGCATTGACGATCTCGGCCCCGATTTTTTGCGCCAGGGCAATCGCCACCGCGGTCTTACCCACCGCGGTCGCGCCTACCAGGACCGCCACCCGGGGTTTTTCTATGTCACTGGACCTGATAATTTTCATTCGACCATAAAAGTGAATCGGGTTTTACCCTGGCAATAAACCTCGGGGAAAAAGGGGAAAAGGAAAGGAATGACGATTAATTTTTTGGACATGCCTCAGGCTAACGTGTTCAATCGTTGTTCTTTTTTTGTTCTTTCCCTTTTCGCCCTTTCCCCTTTTCCCCTTTTCGCCCCTCTTTTACCGCCGGAAGCTCTGCCGGATGTCGTGGTAGCTCATAAGCCGCCACAGGGGCCGCCCGTGGGGGCAGTGGGAGGAGACGGCAAGGTCATCCAGCTGGGCCAGCAAAGCCTGAATAGCTTCCGGAGCCAGGGTTTCCCCGGCCTTGACCGCGCCTTTGCAGGCCATGAACTGCAGGGCCTGCTCCTTGACTTCCTGGGGGCGGGTGCCGCTTTTAAAAGGTGCCAAGCTTTCCACCGCTTCGGCTACCACCGCCTCCAGGTCGGCATTGGCCAGGCAGGTCGGGACCGCCGTGATCACAAAACTGGCCCCGCCAAAGGGTTCAAGCGACAGCCCCGCCTGGGCCAATACCTCCAGGTGCTCCTTTACCCAATCCGCCTGGCTTGCTGGCACTTCCACCACCTGGGGAAAAAGCAGGCTCTGTTTAGCCGCCTCGGCCCCCTTTGCCTTTAAGGCCTCATAAAGCACGCGTTCGTGGGCCGCATGCTGATCAATGAGAATAAGCCCGTCGGGTCCTTGCGCCAAAATATAGGTCTGGGCCAGGGTGCCCAACACGGTCAAATCTTGAAAACGCCAGGTTCGCTGGACAGGCGCAGGCCCGGGGGCCGGCGCCGTCGCGGCCTCAGGATAAGTGAACGGCGGCGGTCCGTAACGGTCTGGCGGAGGCGCCATCCGGGGAAACAACGCCGGCGGCGCGCTCTCCATGGCTCGGGGGGCAGCTTCCGGCTGCCAGCTCACCTTCGGCCGGGGACGCTCGCCATACAGGGGCCCCAGCCCCTGGCGCAAGGCGGCGAGGAGCAGCGGGTAGACCTTGCCGGGGGCTTGAAAGCGAATCTCGGTTTTAGCGGGATGGACGTTGACATCCACGGCCTCAGGAGGGGCCGATAGCTGCACCACCGCCCCGGGGTGCCGGCCACGGGGCAGGAGCCCGGCGTAGACCTCTTTTAAGACCGCCCCCAAAACCATATCTTTGACCACCCGGCCGTTCACCAACAAGACCTGGAAGCGGCGGCTGGCCAAGTTAAAATCCGGCTCCGTCACCAGCCCCGTAACCTGCCAGGCCCCCTGGCCTAGAGATAAGGGCAGCATATGGGCCGCCAGGTCCGGGCCGAAAACCGCGGCCACGCGTTCATTCAAGCTGCCTGCCGCCGGGGCCGCCAACAAGGTCCGGGTTGCGGTGCTCAGGGTGAAGTGCACCTGAGGGTAGCCCAGGGCGAGACTGCGAAGGATTTCTAAAATCTGGGCCTGCTCCGAGTCTTTGCTTTTCAGGAATTTCTGCCGGGCCGGGGTGTTGAAAAAGAGTTCTGCCACCTCCACCTGGGTGCCGCGGGCCGAGGCCCAAGGAGAGGCCGTCATAATCTCCCCGGCCCGGGCCACCAGCCGATAACCGCTTGGCGCCCCCTCCGGACAACTGATGAGGGTGAGGTGGCTCACGGTGGCAATGGATGGCAAGGCCTCGCCCCGGAATCCCAGAGTTCTGATGCCCAGCAGGTCGGTTTCAGCTTGAAGCTTGCTGGTGGCGTGGCGCTGCAGGCTTAATGGCACCTCTTCCGCACTCATGCCGCAGCCGTCGTCCACCACCCGGATGAGTTTGCGGCCGCCCTCCTCCACCGTCACGCTGATGGTGCGAGCCCCGGCATCCAGGGCGTTTTCCACCAGTTCTTTGACTGCCGCGGCGGGGCGCGTAATGACCTCCCCGGCAGCAATTCTGGCAGCTACCTGGGGGTCCAGGATACGGATGCGACTCACGGATTCCCCCTTGCCTTGCGGGTGTCCCTGGTTTATCATGTGCCTCAAGGAGGGCTGTGACGGTTCTTCTTACCTGCCTCGCCGGCCATTTGAATTGGCCTTCTTCTGGCCGGCGGGGAAACTTTTAGCTATCAGCTATCAGCTTTCAGAAAAACAAACTTGTCGGATCAAAGACCCCGCTATTTTTTGGCTGACTGTTGAAAGCTAAAAGCTGACTGCTCTTTACTATAACAAAAAATTACCCCACGGGGGAGGAGCATACATGGCCCGGGACAAAGAAGCCCACACACCCCTGACTCCCCGGGAGGAACTGCTCCTGAAGGTGACCAAGGAGATCATGGTCAAATTCATCGAAGTGGGACGGGTCTCCCCGGCTTCCTTTGCCGACACCTTTAACTTAGTCATCGGCACCTTGCGCCAATCTCTTAAAGAAGGGGAAAAAGGGTAAGAGGAAAACAGGCGAAGAGGTTAAAACAAAATAGATCTTTTCCCTTTTGCCCTCTTCCCCTTTTCGCCTTTTCCCCCGATTTTTACCAGAGGAACCACTATGCGACGAAGCGGCGCTCGCGCAGACAATGAACTCCGGGAGATCAGCATCACTCCGGGCTATCTGGATTTTGCCGAGGGGTCTTGCCTCATCACCTGGGGCCGGACGCGGGTCATCTGCGCCGCCTCGGTGACTGAACAGGTTCCGCCTTTTCGCCTCCATACCGGTGGCGGCTGGGTCACGGGAGAGTACGCCATGCTGCCCCGGGCCACCCATCCCCGGGGGGACCGGGAATCTCTCAAAGGCCGGGTGGGGGGCCGCACCCTGGAGATTCAACGCCTCATCGGCCGCTCGCTTCGGGCCGTGGTGGATTTGCAGGCCCTGGGGCCCCGCACCGTCACCATCGATTGCGACGTCATCCAGGCCGACGGCGGGACCCGCACCGCCAGCATCACCGGGGCCTTTGTGGCCCTGTGCCTGGCCCTGGAGGATTTGCGGCGCCGGGGGCTGCTGGACGCCTCCCCCATCAAAGAACAGATGGCCGCAGTGAGCGTGGGGCTCGTCGGGCCGCGGCTGCTCCTGGATCTGGACTACGACGAGGACTCCCAGGCCATGGTGGATGCCAATTTCGTGGGCACCGCGACAGGCAACCTGATCGAGGTGCAATTAACCGGGGAGGGCGGGTCGTTTCCTGCGGCCCAACTTAACCGCATGCTGGAGTTGGCCCAGGTGGGGTTAAGCCGGCTCACCCGCATCCAGGAAGAGGTTTTGGCCCCGTGTCTGCCCCTACCCTGGTGATAGCCACCCGCAATCCTGGGAAGGTCCGGGAACTTCAGGAACTCCTGAAAAATACCGGAGTAACCCTGTTAAGCCTGGCAGATTTTCCGGAGATTCCCGAAATCCCAGAAGATGGGGCAACTTTCAAGGAAAATGCCGCCACCAAGGCCCAGGCCGTGGCCCGGCTCACCGGGTTTCCGGCCCTGGCCGATGACTCCGGCCTGGCCGTGGACGCGTTGAACGGCTCTCCCGGGGTCTTCTCCGCCCGCTACGCCCAGGACTTAACCGCTCCCCGCCCCCCAGATGACGCGGATAACTGGCGTAAGCTTTTAGAGGAAATGCGCGACGTTCCTTGGGAGGCCCGCTCCGCCCGCTTCGTCTGTGAAATCGCCCTGGCCTTGCCCGATGGCCGCCTCTTTAGGGCGCATGGCGAGTGTGAGGGCATCATCGCGCTTTCCCCCCAGGGGGACCATGGCTTTGGCTACGACCCGGTCTTTTGGGTGCCGGAGCACGCCGCCACCATGGCCCAACTGGGACCTGCCGTGAAAAATCAGATCAGCCACCGGGCCAGAGCCCTGGCGGCCTTCCGCGACCTT
This sequence comes from Desulfobaccales bacterium, assembly GCA_041648175.1. Taxonomy (NCBI): domain Bacteria; kingdom Pseudomonadati; phylum Thermodesulfobacteriota; class Desulfobaccia; order Desulfobaccales; species Desulfobaccales bacterium. Next base: position 12,911 of record JBAZPO010000014.1, read on the forward strand.
TTGGCCTCCGTGCTGGATGAATTGACTTGAAGCATGTAGGGGCGGGTTTCAAACCCGCCCCTACAAATCACACATGAGATAGATTTATTCTCAGCCCTGCACCGCCGCCAGAAACTTCTCCAGACTCTCCCGGTTTTCCACGTTATAAAAACTCTCTTTGGGCTCGTCCGGCAGGATCTTGCGCACCAGGCCGGTAAGCACGTTTTTGGGCCCCACCTCCACCCAGGTGTCGATGCCCGCGGCCTTGAGGTTGACGATGAGTTCGGCCCAACGTACCGGGGAGGTGAGCTGTGCGCCCATGGAGGCCCGCAAAATCTTGGGGTTCGTCTCCGGGGCCGCGGTGGCATTGATGTAGAGGGGGAACTGCGGCGCCTGAAAATTCAAGGTGTCCATAAACGCCCCGAAATCGGCGTTGGCTCCCATCATTAAAGGAGAGTGCCAGGCCCCGGAGACCTTTAAGGGGATGACTTTGGCCCCTTCAGCCTTGGCCGCATTCCCGGCCCGGGCCACAATCTCGGGAGCACCGGAAATTACCGTCTGCACCGGCGTATTGAAGTTGGCCAGGGCGATGGGGCCTTCTTTGGTAAAAGGATGCACCAGCCCCTTCACCTTCTCCGGGGTGAGGCCAATAATTGCAACCATAGCGCCGGGATATTTTTGGGCCTCGCGGTGCATGAGGCGGCCGCGTTCGCGCACTGCCGCCAGGGTGTCGCCGGCGGAAAGCACGCCCGCGGCAAACAGGGCGCTGTATTCTCCTAAACTGTGGCCGCACACCGCGGCAGGCGTAACTTTGGCTTTGGCCAAAGCCCGGTAGAGACAGAGGTTGACCGCGGTGACTGCGGGTTGCAGATTCACCGTCAAGGTAAGTTCTTCCATGGGACCGGTGAAGCAAAGTTTTCGTAAGGGCAGGCCGGTGGTGGCCTCGGCCAATTCGAACAACTGCTGGGCCTCGGGGTCGGCGTTAAACAGGTCCTGGCCCATGCCCACGTACTGCGAGCCCTGTCCGGGAAACAAAAATGCGATCTGGGACATGATTACCTCGACAAGATTATGGAATTGGTGGGAGCGTCGCCCGCCTCATCTTAGTTAGTTCAGCGGTCAATCGCCCTTGATATAATTGCCTTTCTGAGGGCCGCCGCCGCGGCGGTGACGTCTTTGGCCGCGGTGACCGCGCTCATCACTGCAGGATGCCGGGCCCCCTGGGCCACTACCTGGCCGATATTTCCCTGATTGATGCCGCCCATGGTACTCCAGGGAATCTTAAGATGCGGCGCGATGCGTTTCAGAGCCTCAACCCCCAGAGGGACGGCGGCAGGCTTGGTGGGGGTGGAGAAAACCGGGCCGATATTGACGTATCCGGCCCCAGCGTTTTCGGCTGCCAGGGCCTCTGCCAGGGAATGGCTGGAGGCGCCGATAATCAGCTCCGGGGCGATCTCTTGGGCCGCGGTCACGGGCAGGTCCGCCTGGCCCAGGTGGACCCCATCGGCGCCTGCGGCCAGGGCGATGTCCGTCCGGTCGTCGATGATCAACAAAGCCCCGGCGGCCTGAGTTCGCCGGCGGAATTCCACTGCCAACTCATAAAGGGGGCGGCCTGCCATGTCCTTTTCCCGCAACTGCACGATTCCCACTCCGGCGGCCAGGACTTTATCCAACACTTCCAATGAGTTTCGACCGGCGCAAAAGGCTTCGGTGATGACCACATAGAGGTCAGCTTGCATAAACGCGGTTAAACGCCGGGCCAGGTCCATCAACCGCCTCCCACCAGGCGCACCAGTTCCAGAACGTCACCTTCGGACAGATGGGTTTCCCCGTAGGCCTCCCGGTCCACGATCTCCCGGTTGCGCTCCACTATGGTCCCCTGGGGGTGGAGGTCCAGTTCCGCAAGGAGGCTTAACACCGTGGCCGCCGCCACCTCCCGGTCCTGGCCGTTGATGGTTACTATCATTGCTGCATTCCTGATTCCGTAGGGCGCAGCTGCGTGTGCTCCCTCAAATAAGGCGGACACACAGGTCCGCCCCTACATGACTGCTCTTACTCCACAAAGGCCCGGTCAAAATCCTTCCATACCGGGTCGTAGCCGGCCCGCCGGATGGCCGCCACCACCTCGGCCGGGCTGCGGCGATCCTCAATCTCAAACTGCTCCAGCGCGGCGTCATCGTTTAAGTGGGCATAACCGCCGGGCCGGGTGGAGGAGCCGGCGCTCATCATGGTCACGCCCAAGGGCATCAAGCTGTCCCGAAGACGGGAACTTTCCCGGGTGGAGAGATTGAAGCCCACTTCCGGCAGAAAAATCCGCAGGGCCAGCATCAATTGCACCAACTCCCGGTCAGTGGGCAGATGCTCCACCTGGTAGCGTTCGGGCACATGGCGCAGGCGCGGAAAGGAGACGGAGATGGCGCTCTGCCAACACTCCTTTTGAAGCTGGCGGGCATGCAGGCCCATCCAGAAACCGTCCGCCCACCAGTGGTAGAGGCCCAAGAGCGCCCCGATACTGAGTTTTCGGACCCCGGCCCGGCCGGCCCGTGCCACGGCCTCAAGGCGGTAGTCGTAATCCCGCTTACGGCCCCGGGGGTGCACTGCGGCGTAGGTCTCCCGGTGGTAGGTCTCCATGTAAAGGGTGACCCCTTCCAGGCCCTTATCCACCAGCAGATGGTAGTCCGCCTCATCCAGGGCGTAGACCTCCACGGCCACGGAGACGAAGTACTCCCGGGCGATGGCCACGGCCTGGGCCAGGTACGAAGCCGGCGCCACTTTCGGGGCCTCGCCGGTAAGCAAGAGGATGTTCTGAAAACCATGGCCGGCCAGGCTCTCGCATTCACCCCGGATTTCCGCCGGCGTCAGGGTGCGCCGGTCGCCGACGCTCCCGGAGTGCAGGGCGTAGCCGCAGTAAAGGCAGTCGGAGTGGCAGATATTGGATAGGTAAATAGGGGCATACAACCCGATGGTCCGTCCGAAGTGCTGCCGGGTGAGGCGGTGCGCCGCCTGGGCCAGGTCCTCCAGGAACGGGACCGCGGCAGGCGACAGCAAAGCCGCCAAATCCTCCGGAAACAACTGCTCCCGGCCCAGGGCTCGCTTGACGTCTCCCGGCCCGGCCCGGTCCATGACCTCCCGCAACCGCGCCTCCGGCCAGTCATCTAAGATTTTGCCGAAGGGGGATGTTTTTGATGCTATCTGCATAAAAAGTTTTTTTGTGACTACATCTCAAACGGCCACTTGTCTTTATCCCTGCACTCTTCCCAAAGGGCTTTGATAACGCTTCTGGTCGTTTCAAGCAAAACCTTACCATTTATCGCGTGGTTATCTTCATAAATCACATTTCCATTACCATTCCTGCCCTCATTGATTAAGGGAAAATCATAGTTATGTACGGCGTCGCACCTAACGTAGCGATAAAGCAACTCGGCCAGAGAGAAAAGAGGAAGTTTATCCCGTAAGTTCTGCTCGTCAAAGCCAGGGATGGCCGCTGCCACAACATTTTCAATGAACTTAGCTGGCGAAACGTATCGAGTCCCAGCTTTGATTTTATCTTCGGTTCCATAACACAGCTTCAAAGCTTCAACGATTTCCGAATGTTGTTTTAGAGCTTTGTAATTGCCATTTTCCCGGAGCTTGGAACGAGGCCACTGATAGAAGAATAGAAGATCAATTTTTTCAAAGAATTCGCGAATATCTGAATATTCGAGTACAATCTTAACGTAAGCTTCGCCGTCTCGAAGAGTTGGAAATCGCAATGCAGCAAAGGCCCCTAAATAGCAACTAAGAACCAATATGCCTTCAAGGAGATAACGTTGGTTCTCTATCAATTCATTAGCCTTTTCAACATTCTTCTCCCATTGCTTGAAATACTCATCTATAAAGAAGGTTTTGTCGGACATAGAAATCGGTCACCTCTGACAACTCAATGTAATGCCATTTTACTTTTCTGATTCGCACACAGGAGCTTGTTTACAAAAGTGTTTAAGAATTAATGAATGAATTTTCCCCTTAGTCGAAAATACCATTTGTGAGATCGTCTACAAAATCTGCTGCCCAATGTGATCCATGGCCTGCTCTATATGTTCTATACACATTAGACGATTTACGTCTCACTCTTACTTCGCCTATAATTGGTTGCACACCTAAACCATTCACTGGTTCTTCCCGCTCTGTAAGCTCAAAGTCGAATGGCTCAAGTCCATTTGACGAAATCGCATTATTGAAATCTTCTATTTCGGATTTGTCGACAATCATCTTTTATTTCCAATCAAACCCTAAGGCCAGGCTCATTCTCCCGATTTAGTGCGCCGGTTGGAGGGCTTGGTTGGTCCAGTAGCTCTCCGGGCGAGTTCAATCAGGGAGCGCAGGGCTTCATTGACCGCTTCTTCCGTGGGAAAGGCTTGGGCCACATCAGGACTGAGAAGGACCAGATTGGTGGCACTACGGGAAGCTTCCAGATACTTGCCGCGCACCCCGGGACCGAGGTCCTCACGACGATACTCCGAACGCAAATCGTCAGTCTTATCCTTCTTCATAGATTTTTACCTCTTGGCGAGTCATAACCCGCGCACTAATAATTCTAATCCGACCCTCACGATCGGTATGGGAAACGATGAGCAACCGGCCAAACCTGGAAAGGCCGAAGCTGAGGAATCGTTGTTCGTTCACAGAATGATCCGGATCAACAAAGGTTATCGCCAGTGGGTCCCCGAAAATCGTCGCTGCCTCAAGGAAGGTGACACCGTGCTTTTTTTCATTAGTTGCAGCTTTATCAGGGTCCCATTCAAATTTCATTCAGCCGTCCTTTACACCAAAAACCCCGTCAACGGCGAAGACGCGGCGGCAACTTCCCGCTCCGGGCCCAGGCCGGAGAGAAAGGCCAGGCGGCCGGCCTCTACGCCCATGGCAAAGGCCTTGGCCATGGCGGCGTGATTCTGGGCGTCGGCCAGGGCGGTGTTCACCAGGACCGCGTCCGCGCCCATTTCCATGGCCTCCGCGGCGTGCGAGGGGGCGCCCAGGCCTGCGTCCACCACCACCGGCACCGTGGCCTGCTCAATGATGATGCGGATCATGTCCCGGGTCCTGACCCCCCGGTTGCTGCCGATGGGCGCGCCCAGGGGCATGACCGTGGCGGTGCCCAGTTCTTCCAGGCGCTTGGCCAGAACGGGATCGGCCTGGATGTAAGGCAAGACCACAAAGCCAGACTTAATCAGCAGTTCGGCGGCCTTCAGGGTTTCCACCGGGTCCGGCAGCAGATACTTGGGCTCGGGAGTGAGTTCCAGCTTCACCCAGGCTGGGAGACCCATGGCCCGGGCCATTTTGGCCAGGCGCACGGCCTCATCCGCGGTTCGGGCTCCCGAGGTGTTAGGGAGAATCAGGTATTTTTCGGGGTCCAACACCGAAAGGATGCTGTCGGTTTCCGGCTGGCCCAAATCCACCCGGCGCAAGGCCACCGTGACGATTTCCGCGCCAGAGGCGGCCAGGGCGGCTTGAAGCGCCGCGGCGGAGGGGAACTTTCCTGTGCCCACCATAAGGCGGGAGCGGAACCGGCGTCCGGCGATGATTAGCGAGTCGTTCTGCATATTTATTTGCCCATCGACTATGATTAAGGAGGGCAAGTCCCTCTTTCTTAAAGGGGGATTTCGGGGGATTATCGGGAGCTTATTATAATCCCCCCTGCCCCCCCTTTAGAAAAGGGGGGAACTTCCCTCCACTTTTGCTTTCACTGCTCACTGATTACTGATTACTTTCCCTGACCGCACAGCGGACAGTCCGGCCGTTTAATCCGGGCCAGGGATTGAAATCTTCCCGCCAGCCCATCATAGGCCAGGAGCCGACGGGTCAGGTTTGATTCCCGGCCCAAGAGCAGTTTCAAGGCTTCCACCGCCTGCAGGCAGCCCATGGTGCCGGCCACTGCGCCCAGGATGCCCGACTCGCTGGAGGAGGGCACCGCCTCCGCCGAGGGCATCTCCGGCACCAGACAGCGGTAACAGGGATTCTCCGCCCCGGGCAGAGCTACCAGGAGCTTCCCATACCACCCCGTGGCCGCGGCTGACACCAGGGGAATACCGTCCCGCCAGCAGCACTCCGCCAGGAGGAAACGGGTGGGAAAGTTGTCGCTGGCGTCCAACACCACCTCAAAGCCGTGCAACACTTCCTTAACGTTGGCCGGGTTGAGGCGCTGGTCAAAAGTTTCTACCCGGCAATGGGGGTTCAGGGCCGTCAGCGCTGCTTCCGCCACGGCCACCTTCTGCCTGCCTAAGTCGGCCGACCGGTAGAGAATCTGGCGCTGGAGGTTGGACTCCTCCACCGCGTCGCCGTCCACCAGGCCCAGGCGCCCTACTCCCGCCGCCGCGAGATACAACAGCGCGGCAGAACCGATGCCTCCAGCCCCCACCACCATAACTCGGCTGGCTCGCCAGCGGGCCTGTCCTTCCCAACCCACTTGGTCCAGGAGGGTGTTCCGGGAATAGCGTACGGTTTCCTGGGAGGAAAAGTCCGCCCGCGCTTCGGTCCTCATAAGCTTCCTTGAATTTGCGGCCTTGAGCGGCCCGAACAATTGCACCTTTCCTTATTATCTTATGCAAATTATAAACTTACGCAAGTCATCCGACAACCCGGGGCGCGGGGATTTCCTCTTCAGACCACTCAAGGGCTTGCCTTGACAGACTTTCTCCATTTAGGTAACCTTCAATAATCTTAAAGGAGAAGAACGTGGAATTTGAAGCCGTCATCGGGTTGGAAGTCCACGCCCATCTGCTCACGCATAGCAAGATCTTCTGCGGCTGCGCCACCTCCTTTGGGGCCCCGCCCAACACCCACGTGTGCGAGGTCTGCCTGGGGATGCCCGGCAGCCTGCCGGTCTTAAACGAAAAGGCCGTGGAATTCGCCCTAAAAATGGCGCTGGCTACCGACTGCCGGGTCAATCCGGAGTCGGTCTTCGCCCGAAAAAATTACTTCTATCCCGATCTGCCCAAGGGCTACCAGATTTCCCAATATGAGCTGCCCCTGGCCGAGCACGGCTTTCTGGATATTAAAGTCGAAGGCCAACCCCGGCGCCTGGGCATCACCCGCATCCACATGGAAGAAGATGCGGGCAAACTTATCCACAGCGAATCCCGCCCGGTGAGCTTCGTGGATTTTAACCGCACCGGGGTGCCCTTGATCGAAATCGTCAGCGAGCCGGACATGCGCACCCCTGACGAGGCGGTGGAGTACCTCAAGGGCTTGCGAAATATCCTCCTCTACCTGGAGATTTGCGACGGCAACATGGAGGAAGGCTCGCTTAGGTGCGACGCCAATATCTCTTTGCGTCCGGTAGGGCAAACCGAACTCGGCACCAAAACCGAACTGAAGAACATGAACTCCTTCCGGTTCGTCAAAGCGGCCCTGGAATATGAAATCAAGCGGCAGCGGGCGCTGTTGGCCGCGGGTCGGGAAATCGTCCAGGAGACCCGCCTGTGGGATACGGCCGCCAATCAGACGGTGTCCATGCGGGGTAAGGAAGAGGCCCACGACTATCGCTACTTTCCTGACCCGGACCTGGTGCCCATCAAAATTTCTCAGGAGTTGATTGACCGCCTTACAAAACAACTGCCGGAATTGCCGGCGGCGCGCCTGAAGCGCTTTCAAGCGGATTATGACCTGCCCGAATACGATGCCGAGGTTCTGACTGCGGACAAAGCCCTGGCCGACTACTTCGAGGCCGGAGTCCGGGAGTTCCCTCGGCCCAAGCAGGTGAGCAACTGGATTATGTGCGAAGTCCTGCGAGAATTAAAAAAAGAAGAAGCGGGGATTGCCGCAATAAAGGTTACGCCCGCGGCCTTGGGGCAATTGTTGAAGTTGCTTGAAGCCGGTACTATCAGCGGCAAGCTGGCCAAAACCGTGTTCGAGGACATGGTGGCCACCGGCCGCGACCCCGAGGTCATCGTCCAAGAAAAAGGCCTTACCCAAATCAGCGACACCGGAGCGCTGGAGACAGCGGCTCAGGAGATTATCGACGCCCACCCCCAGGAAGTGGCCAACTACAAGGCAGGCAAGACCAAGGTCATGGGCTTTTTCGTTGGCCAACTGATGAAAAAAACCAAGGGTCAGGCCAACCCGCAATTAGCTAATGAAATTTTTCAGCGGCTTTTAGGTTAACAATCCTTTGCGCCTTCGCGCCTTGGCGAGAGACTTCACGCCAGGACGCATAGGCGCAAGATAAAATCAGGAGCATAAATGATCCCCTATTGCAGCATCTGTTGGGACATCGACAAAGTGAAGCTCCTCGACCAGCGGCGTCTGCCCGCGGAAGAGCTCTATCTGGAAATCACCGATTACCACGACGTCATCGAGGCCATCCGCACTTTGGCGATTCGGGGCGCGCCCGCCATCGGCGTGGCCGCGGCCATGGGCGCGGCGTTGGGGGCCTTGGCCTTAGAGACTCAGGACCAAGTAGAGTTCCAGGCGCGCTTTCAGAAAATCTGCCAGGAAATTGCCCAGGCCAGGCCCACCGCGGTGAACCTGTTTTGGGCCCTGGACCGCGTCCAGCGCCTGGCCCAGGCCCACGCCAATGAGTCCGTCGCGGCGCTCAAAGACCGCCTCGTGAATGAGGCCCAGACCATGCTGTCCGAAGACGAAACCACCAACCGGCACATGGCTCAGGCAGGGCACGTCTTGATCCACAACGGTCACCGGGTCCTCACCCACTGCAACACCGGGGCCCTGGCCACCGGGGCCTACGGCACCGCCCTGGGGGTGCTGCGGGCGGCCTGGGAGGCTGGCAAGCGCTTTTCGGTGTGGGTGGATGAAACCCGGCCACTCCTCCAGGGGGCTCGGCTCACCACCTGGGAGTTAGGCAAGCTGGGGATTCCCTACACCCTCATTCCCGACGGGGCCGCGGCCACGCTGATGCATCAGGGTAAAGTAGACCTGGTCATTCTGGGGGCGGACCGCATCGCTGCCAACGGGGACACCGCTAACAAGATCGGCACGTATAGCGTGGCGGTCCTGGCCCACCACCACGGCATCCCTTTTTACGTGGCGGCGCCCTTGTCCACCTTTGATTTCTCGATTCCCGACGGCAACCATATCCCGGTGGAAGAGCGCGCCGCAGAAGAGGTGACCCATCTTTGGGGGCAGGCCGTGGCGCCATTGGGAGCCCCGGCCTTGAACCTGGCCTTTGACGTTACCCCCAACGACTTGATTGCCGGCATCGTCACGGAAAAAGGCATCATGGAACCGCCCTTTACTTCCAGTTTGAAGCCTTATCGACACACCCAGGAGTAACCTGATGCGCACAATGGTCCGATGCCTCCTGTTCGCGTTAATCGTGCTCATGGCCCAACCCGTGCTGGCGGCAGGCCCTTACAACATCCGGTTCCCGGCCTCCCCCGGAGGCTGTGACCCCAATGCCGTCACCGTAGTGGGCAGCATCCAGCACTACCGCATCAAGAAAGGCGACGACCTTCTGGATCTGGCCCGTCACTATGGCCTGGGTTATTCGGAGATCGGGGTTATGTACCGCCAGTGGGATCCGTTCTTGCCTCCAGTGGGGGCGGAAATGACCATCCCCACCATGTGGATCGTGCCCAATAACCATGGCAACCAGATCATTGTCAACACCGGCGCCATGCGTCTTTACTATTTTATCAACAACAACACCCAGGTTTATACCTTCCCCATCGGCATGGGTGTCCTGGATTTCAAGACTCCCCAGGGAAAATTCCGGGTGATTGAGAAAAAAGTTAATCCCACCTGGCATATCCCTAAAAATTTGCAAAAGAAATATGAAATGGCGGCAATGCCCCCGGGGCCGGATAACCCGCTGGGCGAATACAAGCTAACCCTATCCTGGGGCGATTACGGCATTCACGGCACTGCCATGCCCTTGGGGGTGGGGCGCATGGTGAGCCACGGCTGCACCCGGATGTACCCTGAGCACATTAAGAAGCTCTTCCCTATGGTGCCCATGGGAGCCTCGGTCGAATATGTCTATGAACCGGCTTTGATTGGCTTCCGCCAGGGCCGCATTTACCTGTCGGTGCATGAAGACGTGTACTTCAAAATCCCTTCCATGATCCTTCACGTTCTGAATATGATAGAGCAGCGCGGCCTGGCCGATCAAGTTGATATGCGTAAGGTGATGCAGACGGTGGAAGAGCACTACGGTAATCCAGTGGATATCACCAAGCAAGGGGCCGGGGGCCTGGCCCTTAACGTTTCTAACGAATAGGCGAAATTTTTACTCTATCAAAAATTTCGTCAAGCTACGATAAATAGGGGCCGCTAATCCGGCCCTTTATTTTTTCCTCCGAGTCCTCCGCTTTTCCTCTTCTCTTAAAGCGATTGCCAAAAGAGCCTCTTGCAAAAGTCTCTTTTCGGTCAATATCTTATTTGGGCTTATGAGTTCGCCGGTAGCACAGGCTTTCCAGCCTGTGCTCATATAGGCTAAAGCCTGCGACTACATCATGTCCGGCAATTTTGCAAGAAGCTCAAAAGTTCTTTCCTTTTATCCCTGTCTCCCCTTGCGGGAGAAGGTCAGGGTGAGGGGTAAATACGAAATAAAAGTTTGCCAATGAGTATATAGCGTTTGCCATAAATTTATGCCGCTGGCTGATTTTTAAATCTCCATAAATCCCCCTTTTTCAAAGGGGGACTTTACAAGTAATTCCTTATAGTTCCCCCCTTTACCAAAGGGGGGTTAGGGGGGATTTGGGGTGTTAAAGTATCTTCTATTACGGAAAAAACTTTTGGCAAACGCCATAACTGTCGACTTATCCAAAAAGGCTTTCACCTGCCCATCAAGATGGATCATTTTGAACCTCTTCGTTGCTTGTCTTATATGGCGGGAAATTATCTGGTTTGGCTATCTGGAGGCGGTGGTTAATATAAAGGCAGATGTCAGATGGGTGCCAGCCTTACCCGACTTTAACGTGACTCAAATCTTCAGGAGGCAAGCAAGTTAGGGGGAGGCAACGACTGCCCCAAAAGACAGAAGGTGTGGTGAGCCCAGCTCTCCACACCTTCTGAATACGTTGGGGTTACCCCCAAAATAACTGCACTAGTGCTTTACATGGCCTGTTTGGCTTTTTTCGGTTTAGCCGGCGGGCATTTCACTGCTTTTTTCTTCTTGCCCTTTTTGGCCTTACCGTATTGTACCTTGGCGCACACTTTTTCCGCCGCGTCTTCGGCCCTGGCAGCAGCCGCCTCAGCCTTGTTGGCCGCAGCGGAAGCGCGAGGTACGGGGACTTTGGCATCTTGTGCGGCCGCTTCAGCCTTTACTACCGACGCGGCTGCCCGATCTGCAGAAGCCTTAGCCTGCTGTGAGTACATTGAACACTGATCATAGTACTGTTGGCAGCAGCCAGCACCTCCCAGCACCAGGGCAAAGACCGCGAGGAGAGCCAAGGCATAACCTTTTCTCATTGCCTTCCTCATCGATTACCCCCTTTCGGAGAGATATTTTCACTCTCCATGAGCTAAATCACCCTTGGTGCTACTTACTTCCGCATCTTCTTCATCAGACATGCTTCTGCTTTCGCAGCAGCAGCCTCAGCCCGATCAGCCGCGGCCTCAGCTTTATCAGCCGAAGCTTTCGCGTCTGCCGCCGCCATTTCGGCGTTCCGCGCCGCACTGTCCGCCTTAGCAGCCGAAGCCGCCGCCTGATCGGCGTACATCTTGGCTTCGTCTACGCTCTTCTTGCAGGCGTCGCAGCACCCCATTCCCATGGCAGCGATAAACGCCAGGAGAATGGCCCATGCAAAGCCTTTCCTTACCAAAGCTTTCCTCATCATCTATCCCCCCTTCTCAAAGAGATGGTTTAAGGTAAGTAAGATGCCCACATTTAATAATACTGGGCTGGAAATATCAAGAAAAAATGTAACCTCCTTGATATTTTTTCCTTAGACCCTTTTACTACGGTACTAAAACCCTGTTTCGATTAACTATAGGTATGGATTGAAAAATATCAAGGAAAAAGTTTCCAATTAATAATTTTTTTTTGAGGCTTTCTGAATGTCAATATTTATCACCTTGATTTTATTGATTAAACAGGTTTGCCTGCAGATTCTTTACAGAATAAAAATTCATCTCGCCCCAATTTTCTCCCACCCTGAGGTCCACTGTCAGAGGCACTTTCAACCGCACGACCCCCTCCATAACCTGCCGCACCAGTCGTGCGGTGTCCGCCAATTCAGTCCGGGGCACTTCAAATAAAAGCTCGTCATGGAGTTGCAGGAGCATCTGTCCAGATAAGCCTGCCTTCGCTAGCGCCGTTTCCACTTCCAGCATTGCTTTTTTGATGATATCCGCCGCGGTTCCCTGGAGCGGGGTGTTAATGGCGCTGCGCTCCGCCTCCTGCCGCACGATACGGTTGCTGCTGGTGAGCTGCGGCGTCTGCCGCCGGCGTCCCATGAGCGTGGTCACCCAGCCCCCCTCTCGAGCCTGCTGCAAGGTATTCTCCAAATATACCTTAACCCCGGAGTATTTGGCAAAATAACGCTGAATAAACTCACTAGCCAAGCGATTGCCCACCCCTAGCTGTTTGGCCAGGCCGAAGGCGCTCATGCCGTAAATAATGCCGAAATTGACCACCTTGGCCTGCCGGCGCATCTCCGGAGTCACCAACTCAGGATGGATGCCGAACACTACCGCTGCGGTCTGACGGTGGATGTCGATCCCGTCCTTAAAAGCCTTGAGAAGAATAGGGTCCTCAGAGAAATGGGCCAGGATGCGCAGTTCCATTTGGGAATAATCGGCGCTGAGGAATACCCGGCCGGTTTCCGGCACAAAGGCCTGGCGAATCTGCCCTCCCAACTCCCCCCGGACCGGGATGTTCTGCAAATTGGGGTCCCGGCTGGAAAGACGCCCCGTGGCCGCCACCGACTGCAGAAACGTGGTGTGCACCCGTCCGGTAGCCGGGTCCACCAACTTCAGGAGGGCGTCTACGTAGGTGGATTTGAGCTTGCCCATGCTGCGGTACTCCAGGACCTTGGCGGCGATGGGACTTTCTGAGGCCAGGGCCTGAAGCACCTCCACGTCGGTTGAGTAAGCGGTTTTGCCCCGCGTCCGCTTTTGGGGTGTGAGCTTCATTTTCTCAAAGAGGATGCGGCCCAATTGCTGGGGCGATTGGATAAGAAATTCTTCACCCGCCAGGGCATAGATTTCTTGTTCCAGCCCCTGCATCGCCCCTGCCAGGTCCTGGCCGAAGCGTCGCAGAAATTCCCGGTCCAGGAGGATCCCACGGGCCTCCATGCTCGCCAGGGTACTGACCAACGGCAATTCCAGGCCCGTATAGAGCTCCCAGAGGCCTTCCTGGCGCAGCTCCTTTTCAAGTAAGGGCCAGAGGCTGAGGGCCACCTCGGCCCGGTTGGCGGCGTACTGACAGGCCAGATCCCGGTCCAACTTAACCGCCGTGGTGGGCCGGCCCGCTAGTTCTTTGGGGCCTTGCAGAGTTATTCCCAGGTAGTGCAGCGCCACATTTTCCAGGGTCTGCTCGTACCGGCCGGGGTTGAGGAGGTATGAGGCCAGCAGAATATCGCCGGTAAGTCCCTTAAGCTTCTTCCCAAAACGATGGGCCAGGAGCAGTGCGGCCTTGAGATCCGCCCCCACTTTGGCAATCTCCGGCGCAGCCCAAAGCGGCCCCAGTTTCTCCCACACGACGGATTCCCCCGGTGTCAACGGGACATACGCAGCTTCACCGCTCTGCCAGGCCACCCCGACCCCGGCGACCTCCGCCAGCACCGGGTGCTGTTCGCTGGTGACAAAGCACAATCCCATCTCCCCTGCGTCCCCCACAGCCCTGGCTAGCCGCTCCAGCTCATCGGCCCCAAGCGCTAAGGAACAGGCCGCCGTTGGTTGGGAATCGAATCCCAAATCCTTGGTCAATTTGGTGAATTCCAGATCCACGAACAGCTGACGTAGGGTTTCACGATCCGGCGGGCCGGGGTGGAGCGCCTCCAGATCCACTTCCAACGGCACCTGGTCATCGAGTTCCGTCAACTGCCGGCTGAGCCGCGCCAATTCGGCATGTTCCTGCAATCGGGCTTTCACCGCTTTTTCTTTAAGGTCACTTATATGGGCCAGCAAATTTTCCAGGTTATGGAACCGGACGATCAACTTGAGGGCGGTCTTTTCCCCGATGCCCGGCACCCCGGGAATATTGTCGCTGGCATCTCCCGCCAAAGCCCGCACTTCCACCAGTTCTTGTGGGTCCAAGCCATATTTTTCCCTAATAGCCGCCGGGTCGTACCGCACCTCCTTCATGGGATCCCACATGTCCACCCCCTCGGCCACCAGGGGGAGGAGATCCTTGTCCCCGGAAATGATTTCAACCTCATAGCCCTGCTCCCGGGCCCGCCGCACCAAGGTGCTGATAAGATCATCGGCTTCATAGCCTTCATACACCAGGGAAGGCAGATTGAGAGCATCGATAATCTGGCGGATGTAGGGCAGCTGGGTCACCAGGGCCTCCGGCATAGGGGGCCGGTGCGCCTTGTAGTCTTTATAGAGGTTATGCCGGAAGGTGGGGCCTTTGGCGTCGAATACCAGGGCCAGATGTTGGGGTTGCCGCTCCCTGAGCACCTTGAGGAGCATAGTGGTCACCCCGTAAGTGGCGTTGGTGGGCACCCCTCGGGAATTGGACAGGGCCGGCAGAGCATGAAAGGCCCGGTAGAAATAGGAGCTGATGTCAATAAGATAGAGGACACGGGATTCTTTGGCCATGGGAAATCCTTTTCCACCTTATAGCCACTGCTGTCTCACCTGTCAACTCGAGAAGGATGCTTGTGTCCCCGCTTCAGAATTTATACAAGCTCAGACGAAAAAGGGTGCCACTACATTCAAATTGCCACTCAATAATTTCAACAACTTATGTTAGTAGAAATGCCCAAAATCGACCCCAATCGTCGAAGATGAGTCTGGGAGCGAAGCGATCCGAAGAATTTTATAATTAAGCATAAATACAAATTCTTCGCTGCGCTCAGGATGACAAAACTGCTTTTCATAGAGATCTCAGATCTTGAGAACATGGGGGAGAAGGGGGGCAGGGGGCACGCCTGGGGGTATACCGTATCCCCTTGAAATGAAACAATCTGTCGGGGCCGACCTAGGTGTCGGCCCTCCATTAGGGCGGACACGCGGGTCTGCCCCTACAGGGTTTGTCGTTTTCCAATGTGAAGAGCATTACAGGCCATCATCCCAAGGGAGGGCGGCCGTTGAGTAAAAAAGGTGTCTGGATTATAACCAGACACCCTGTAGCAAGCACGGCTACAAGAGAAATTTACCCTTGCCGGTGCTTTCTCCGGGCATAGGCCGCCAGCCCTACCAGGCCGGAGCCCAGGAGCAGCACCGTGCTGGGCAGGGGGATCACGTCAGATTTAGCATTTACAACCAACCCAGGGAAGTCGAATAAGTTTTGGAGGCCTCCGGTTTCCGTTATCTCTTTAGCAGTAGGAAATTTAAAATCAAAGGCTGCCAGTTCCCTCTCAAATCCGGTCGCCCCGTCAGAAAAAAAGGAAAGGGTGAATCGCTGTGGCACAGTTACATTGACGTCATATACCGTCAAGATGGCGAAATCGCTCACCCCCCCGCCTTCGAAAGCCGGTTCCAGCATCTTGATGCCATATTCCGCGAACTTCCCATTGTTGATAAAGTTGGCGACCAAGTTGCCGTCGATGAATACGCTTTCATTAGTCGTAGATACAGACGGGTTGCCCTGAGTTGTAAAGCCAGAGAAGGTCACCTTAGGGAGGGCGCCTTCTAAGGATTCATCAATGTTGATGGTCGGCACCGCCCAGGCTGAGGACGTGGCCAGGACCAGCAGGGCCGAGATCGTCATGACGAAATGGGTTTTCTTCATAAGAATTCCCCTTCTGCTGCGTTTCACTTACTTTCAGGTAAATATGCCCGTCGGCAATTTTACGCCGTGACAATGAACATTATTGGATAGAAAGCCTTTGACGCAGAACCTCCTTTTCCGCTTTTTTGAAGAGTAGTTTATTCGGCTGGAAGAGCGGACAATTTTTGACTGGTTTACAAGAAGAACAAAAAAAGAATTGTAACTTATCTTTTAAATTATTTTATTCCTATTGTCAAGGGATAAGATGAATTTTTGAGAAAGATGCTTGTGACGGCTATAGCGTTTGCCAAAAGTTTTTTCCTTTTATTCCCCTCTCCCATTGTGGGAGAGGGTTAGGGTGAGGGGGGATTAGAAAATCCTTTGGCAACGGGTATAAGTCTATACTTTCCCTTCGATTCCATTCCTTAAGTAATTACTTCAGGGAGTCGCTGAGACCGCTTACAGGCTCAAATCCTCTTATTTTGAATTCAAGCAATTTCCATTAATGCTGATAACTTACTTAAATAACAGATAATTATAAGATGACGGGTCGGACTGGCATAAAGAATTATTTCAGCCAGGATCTTCGGCCCGGCCTTTGCATAATTTATGGATAAAGGGAGGTAAGAGACATGGTGAGCTTGTGGTGGGGCGGCGCAGTTGTTCTGACGATTGCAGGAGCGTTGCTTTATTGGGGAGCCCGGGTGTTCGAGGTGGAAAGTTTCTATATCGACAGCAGCGCAATGTTGGGACTGGCCCTGGTCCTGGTGGGTTTGGCCCAGATCTGATCCCGCTTCGCTTTCCCAGATATTCCTTTCTAACTACCAGCCATGCCGGGTGGGGAGAGTAAGCCAGCTTAAACAAACAGATAGGATGACTCAGCCATCTAAAGATTATTCGAAGTCCCGGACGCTTGTAAGCCCCTCGGGCGACCCTGACGGAGCCTGCCGAAATAATCTCATGGCAGCAGGTACCGGCGCCACTGGTTACTGGCAATTCCGTCCTCGGGTCATCACACCCGGGGCTTGCCCCAGATCTCCAGGACGGAGAGCTGCATGAACCGTTTGGACGCCGCGCTCTTGATGATGGCAACGGTGTCCCAGCCCCTGGCGGTGCCGCCGATGGCCACCACTTCTTCGCCTTCGGGAATGAG
Source organism: Desulfobaccales bacterium (assembly GCA_041648175.1). NCBI lineage: Bacteria > Pseudomonadati > Thermodesulfobacteriota > Desulfobaccia > Desulfobaccales > Desulfobaccales bacterium. The sequence continues at coordinate 29,860 of JBAZPO010000014.1, forward strand.
GCCCGCATCCACTGCCTCCATGACGATCTCGCAACACACCTTGAGCCCCTGTCCCAGGCGCCGCAAGGTATTGGCGATGAGCAAGGTGGGGGCGCTGCCCTTGAATTGGTCCGCCAGGCTCGCTTCCAGGGAATGGGTGAGAATGGTAGCCTTAAGGACCTTGCCCCCCAGATGGGTGATTTCTTGGTAGTGCTCGTCCCTAAACTCGTCGATATTCGGCCCCTTGAAGCCGACGGAGTGCCCCACTACCACCAGGTTGACGTCTTTGCCCTGCAGGCGCCGGGCAGCCTGGACCCCAGAATCTCCGGTGGTGGAGGCCACTACCAGATGACGAAACTTTTCAGCCACGGCCTTTTCCATCAAGTCCAAACAGGCCGCAGTGTTTTGCGGGCCTACACCCCGGAAGTACCACGCCTCTCTTTTAATCATGGGTTTCTCCTCAAAGATAATTGCTGTGCTAAGTGTACCAAATGATCGATAAACTTGGACAAAAAAACCCTGGCAGAGTCAATCTTCAGCGTGATACAGCCCTCCCCAATAATCCATATCCCCCAGCCATCTTCCCTTTGCCTTTGATCCCCATGGCCTGTCAAGACGGTTTCATGTTATTTGCAGGTTTGCCGATAAGAATATTTAAGAAAGAGCCAAGGGGCCCTGTGAAGGAAGAAGCCCTGGGGAGGGCCGAGGTTAAGCCGTTTTCTGTTTGGTGAACTTATGAAAAATCCCATTGATAGCCTGAGAGCCTGTGAATCTCTTGACGGCAGAATAGGTCCGAGCCCCGGCTCCGAGGCCTCATCACAACATGGGCACTCTATTGTTTTATCATCTTTGCCCGCAGATTATTCCGGAGAGGATGAAGCCCTGGAACGGAGCTTCAAAGAATTGGTGCGTTACTATCGCCACTCCAGCGTAGGGCGCCGCTGTCTGGGCATCGTTCACCAGATGAATACTCCGCTGCAGGTCCTCTCCTTCCAGCTGGACCTTTTGGAGCAGAAAGCCCGGGAAGAACTGGAGCTTCTCAGCGAATCTTCCCTGTCCAGCGCCGAAAAGCTGGAGACTCTGCATCTCTACCGCCAGGAAAAATTTCGCCAACTACGGAATGAACTGGAAAAGCTGCAAAACTTTACTCGAAGCCTGGCTCTTCAAGGGATGCATGAGGACACCCGGGAGAAGTCTCACCTGGATCTCAATCAGGTCTGTGGGCAGGAACTTGAACTCTATCTGTCTAACCCGATTTTCAAACACCGGATTACCAGAGAATTTCACTTCGGGGATGGCCTGCCTCTAATCTATGGACACTATATCGATTTTAGTCAGAGTTTCCGGAATCTCATCGATAATGCCCTGGAAGCTATGGAAGGATTGGAGCACTGCCACTTGACGGTGGTCACAGCCTGCCTGGATAGACGATTTATGGTGCGCATCGGTGACACCGGGGTAGGGATCCTGCCCGAACAATTACCCTGGATCTTCGAACCCTACTTCACTACCAAGCGAACCGCTGTCGGGCCCCGGGCCGGCCTGGGGTTGTTCATGGTCCGCCGACTCCTGGCTCCCTACAATGCCGAAATTCGAGTGGACAGCCTCCCGGGTGCGACTTGGCTGACCCTCTCGATTCCGCTGGTTTAAGCTAAGAGGCGCAGGAGAATCTTCCTCCATGGCAGGCGCCGGCGCCGTTGCGGGAGCTTTGCCGGCAACGGGCTCGATCATCTGAGGTGGTGGCCGGCGGTTCAAATCCGCGGTTTGCAGGAAGACGTCCGCGGCCCGGCCGGCTTTGAAGTATTGAGCCACGAGTTGCAAACGGGCCAGGCGCTCCAAGGGCGGCGGGTGGTCATCCAAGAAATAGGTTCTTTGAAAAGGGTCATGATAGTTAACTCCAGCCATTCTCTCCCAAATGGCTGCCCCCTTCTCGATATTATAGCCGGCCTGAAAAGCATACCAGGCCCCATAAATATCTGCTTCCCGCTCATTATCCTTGGAAAAGACGCTTACTACCGCATTTTGGGACACCCGTCGCACGTCCGGCGACACCATGGCATGCCGCCAGTCCATGAGGCGGTTGAGGGATAACGTACTAAACGCGGTAAAGGCCTCCCCCACAAATTGTCCCAGTTCCCTGTGCAGTGCGCCTCGAACGAGGTGACCTTGGGTCTGATGAGCTAGTTCATGGCCCACAACTAAGGCCAGCTCATCGTCATTCAGACAGAAACTTACCAGGCGCTGGCTTAGAATGACTTGTCCGGGAGCGGCACAGGCATTAATAGTTCTGTCCTTTGTATTTACCAGAATGGCGTATTCCGCCGGTAAAAGTTGAGGATAAAGCACTTTCGTAAATTTTTGATCATCACGCCTAATCAAAAGTTCCACCGGTCCGGTAAGGTAGCGCCCCCTGGCTTCCAGGTTGATATGCTTGAGGTCTAACATCATAGCAGGTAAGAGCTCCCCAGGAAGAGCCATCTTGACCATTCGTTGAATACTACTGGATCCGGAACGCTGAGAACTAGATAGTGGGAGGAAAAAGAGAAAATTCTTGAAAAAGTTGCGTGTCGTATTGATGGCTTCATCCCACGCCACCGCCTCGGTGGGAATGGGCCAGTTATTCACCGCCAGGATAATATCCCCCTGCTTCAAATTGGCATCCCGGGCCGGAGAGGGGTACCAGACCTGATCCACCACCACCTGGCCAGTGGCCGTGACCCACCAGTTAAAACCCAAGAAGGGATAGGTGCGGCCCTGAGTCTGGGGTAGCCACGGCATCAGACGGAGAAAGACCCGAGCGGCACGCTCAGATGACCATGAGGCATATGGGTGGCGTTTGGCGACGGCCAACTGAGCCGCCTCCACGTGGTGAGCCGTGGGGGTTGGCTGCGTCACCTCGGCACACCCGCCCAGGCTCAGAAGACCAAGGGCCAGAAAGACGATGAGCCTCAATTTGAAAATGTCTTGGGGACGGGGATATCCAGCCCAATATTCTCTGGCAAGGTCATCAGACCCGGAAGAAACCGTCACTTCATGAATCCCCTGTGAGCAAATTGGTTATCTCAGCTGGAGTCGGTTTTCTCACTTGAGACTGCTCCCGTGAGTAAACCCGAGCTGTTTTAGACTCAGAACCAAAGCCCACATGATAAGAAGGACCAAGACCAAAATACTGAAAAATCGCAGTAAGACTCTGGAAGATATAATATAATTTTGAAAATGATGAATTGATTAATCTATAAAAAGGTATACGGTAAACAAAATTTGATTTTTTATTTAACACTCTTTTATAACTAGTTCCCTTCCGTATTACTTTGCAGGTTTTATTTCGAGGTAATTTGGGCAATTCATTTTCTAAAATATTTTTTATCAAGGTTTTGGAAGAAGGTATATTAGTTAATGCCTTGGGAGTCGATATTGTGGCGAAAATATCATAATCATATTTAGCTTCACAGTTTTCACATAGGACAAAACTTTTTAGATAAGTCTTATATGTAATATTGAATAGGTTTAAATCTCTAGCCCCGATGGGTGGAATTTTCGGAGTTTTAAACTCAACGGTAAAGCTTTTTGTCAATATATTCATGGTGTTGCCGCAATATGCGCATCTTTGATAGTAATCACATTTATTATTACGCAAATCTTTCAAATAATTCCAACTATTCATCTTAAGCTTTCCTTCCTCCTTAAAAGCGCCAGCGGAACGAGACCCCGGCGGTAAGGAGTCGATAGTTGTCCACCCATTCCCGAAAATAGAAGGCATGTACATCCATGTAAAAATTCTGAACAAATTCCCATTCCAGGGCAGCCAACCCTTGGAGGGACGGACCCCAATCCCCATGCTCGCCCACGGCTTGCACCGTTCCCTGGAGGATCAAGGTGGGGAGGCGGAAGATTTGCTTGTCGAAGTTCACCCCGATACCGATGGCATTATAGATCTTGGGGCTGAAATAGGCTTCGTGCCGCTGGCTATAGGATGTCAGGAAATAGTGCGGGTTAAACTCCAGGTGCATCCGAGGTTGTCGCACGGCCTGCCAATTTAAGCCCTGGTATAAGGTCAAGCGCTGGTTATGATCGGAATAGAAGGCGCCCCCAACAAAGCCCCGCCAGTCCAAGCCCGGGCGAAATTGGTGATTATATGAGAGGTCCACCTGCTGATACGTGGTGATTTGAGCCTCCGTGAGATTGATAACCGATTGGTAAAGGCGGGGAAACAGGTAAGAATCCTGGTCAAAGATATCCCGGCGGCTGTACCGTAACGTGGCATCGGTACGGGGTCCGGCGGCGAACGCCAGTTCCAGGGTTCCCATGAGGCGGTTCTTATGGTCTTTTGAAGTAAAAGAATAAGATTTAGTAAGATCTTCTGATAAAAAAGATGTTGTAGGAACGGGAATTGGGAATGGAAATGGCCTTAATGCAGGGGTAGTAGTCAATGTCGACCGAACTTGTCCGGTTTGGACTACATGAAAATCGTCCCGCTTCCAATAACGGCGCAAAATAATTTCCCCGCTAAGCTTCAGGCGATCATGTGCCGCCAGAGGCCCCAGCCCCAAGGAAACTTCGGCCCGGCGTAAGCGGCTAGACGCATCGGTTCCTTGGGAGAATACCGGGTTTAACCCTAAATCAAGCTGACCATACTTGACGTTCTGGTTGTTCTGATTGTATTCCCGGTATTCGATCCCCAATTGGGCCGGCAGCACTTTGGTGATCCAAAAGCTGCCGCCAACCCGCACAACCCCGCCGTAGAGCTTGTTGCTGTCGGTGAAATAGAGGGCTTCGGGTTGGACGATGGGCAGGAAATCAGAGACAAAGGCCGGCAGATAATTGCTGAGTCCCAAACCCTGGGGCTCCCGGTTAAAGCGGGAGAATTGCCAGGGACGCTGGGCCTCTTCGGGATGGCGTTCTCCCCGGTTGCCGGGAAAGCCCCGGGAGGCCAACTGCGGCCTCATCTGCTGGCGAACATCCTCCAATTCGTTAAGTAACTCGATATCCTGGGGTGTATCCTGCAAGGCCAGAGCAAAATCCTTATGGGCCGCCCCCCAATTGCCTTGAGAGCGGGCTGCCCGGGCCCGGGCCACCTTGGCGCCCTGGGAATCTGGTTTCATGGCGATGATTTCCTGGTAGACCGCGGCCGCCCCTTTATCCCCCATGCCTTCCAGATTTCTGGCCTTTTCCATGAGGTAGTCTTCCCGAGGAACCTTGCCGTCCAACTGGGCAAGGGTTGTCTGAGCCTCCGGAAAGTTTTGTTCTCCCCGGCAAGCCCGGACCAATAGGAGAAGCCCCTGGGCATAACCCGGAGAATCCGCCGGGATTTTGGCCACCGCGGCCTTGACTCCCTCATATTGATGGCGCATGAGATAAACTTTGGCCATCTCCAGAGGCGCGCCGGGATTGTTCGGGTCTTTCTCCATGAGGCTCAGGGCCTGGCCCCAATTCTTCTGGGACATCTGGCATGCCAGGAGACGCTTGGCGATCGATTGATCGTGTGGCCGAAGTCTTAAAGCCCGCTCGTAATAGCGGACTGCAGCGGCCTGGTCTTCCAATTCCATGGCCAGAGCCGCCAGCCCTAAAAGCTCCCCGGGACTATCCGGACGCCGGTGGTTGCCATATTCCCGGAGGACATTCTGCAGATAATTGAGTTTGCCAGCCTGTCGCCCCAGTTGTCCGGAAAAATAGCCCAGGGCCGCGACCTGTTCCGGACCTCCCACCTTGATCCCGGGCAACCGATTCATCACCCGGTTCAGGTCCTCATAGCGCGGCAGCCGGGGTAAGACTGAGGTCAAGATCAGCAGGGAGGCCTGATGGGAGCGGTTCTTCCAGAGATTCTCGGTGAGTAAGTCCACGGCCCGATAGAGATTTTTGGGGTCAGTGGAATGGGCATAACATCGGGCCACCAGAGCTCGCTCATCCTGGCTCAACTTAGGTAACGGCTCCAGTTCCTTCTGGGCCAGAATCAGGGCCTTGGGAAAATCCCTAATTTCCAGGTAGGCTTCGATGGCCGCCACGCGCACCACCGGTTCCTGTGGTTGCTCCATGCGCAGGCGGTTCAGAAGCTCCAGGGCTTCGGAACCCCGCCCCAGATAGGTCAAAACCCGGGCCTTTTCCAGACGGGCGACGCGATCCTCGGGAGCCTTCTTGAGGAAAAGATCATATCTACTCAAGGCTTCTTGCAGGTTGCCCAACCAAAGGTAGAGATGGGCCTGCTCCCGGAGAAGGGCCGAGTCCTCAGGAGTGGAGCATTCCTGCAATTCCGTGGCCGCCTGATCCCATTTCCTCTCTTCCAGGAGGAGACTAATGCGCCGCAGGCGTAGATTGACGTCATCTTTGATTTTTAGAGCTTCGCCGTACTGGTTCAAGGCATCATTCCGCGTTTCGCGCTTGAACGATAGGATTTCGGCCAATTGGCGCCTCACCTCCACGTCCTGGGGATTTTGTTCCAGATACGTGGAAAAGTAATGGGCCGCCTGGCTCCAGTGCTTCTGATAGAATTGGAGTTGCCCGGAAAAGAGCAGCAGTTTCGGATCCTTGGAGTTTTGATTGCGCAATGGCTCAATCATTTCCAAGGCATCCTGATAACGGTGGGCGTAGGAATAAGTCAAGGCCGCTTCCCACCGTAGCTCGCCCCTGATGAGCTGTCGCCGGGAAGCTTCATCCCACATACCCGCGGCCGCTTTAAAACGTTGCTTCCGGGCGTAGAGGCGGGCTAGATTGATGACGGTTTCCTGGTGAGTATCTCCAGCCACCCAGGCCTGGTGGTATTCTTTCTGGGCCTTGTCGAAATCCCCGATGAGGAGCAACTCCAAGGCGTACCAGCGCCGTAATTCCAGATCGGGTTGTTGCCGCATTAGAGGGGCCAAAACCCCTGCGGCTTCCGCATGGTTACCTTTTTGGGCCCAGATCCGGGCGAGGGCCAGGGCATATTCCTTCTGGCCCCGATTGCGGGCATAGAGCCAGAGATACTGATTCAAAGCTCGGTCAGTATCATGGGCGGCATCTGCGGCTTTAGCAGCCTCCAGGCGCAACGCTGAATCTCCCGCGCCCTTTTCCAGCAAGCGCTGGTAAATATCACTGGAGGCTTGATAGTCCCGCTTCCAATAATGCAGGAGGGCCAGGAAGTGGAGGGCTTCGGCGTCCTCAGGGAACTCGGTCACCTCCTCTTCCTGAAGGGCGATGGCCTCTTTATACTGGTCTTGCGACGCCAACAGTTTCACCAGCAGCCGCCGCACCTGGGGGTCGTGGTCCAATCCGTAAAGGCGCTGATAATACGTGACCGCCTGAGGATAATACTTCTCATGACGGGCCGCGATGCCGGCTGCGGACCCCAGGATGTTCCGATCATCCGGCTGGCGCTGAAGGTACAAGGCCAGTGCGTCCAACGCCGCTTGGGTCTCCCCCAGCCGCTCCAAGGCCTGGGCCTGAATCGTCAAGGCGCCGGGCCCGGGGTTCCGATCCATCATCTGGCGGGAAATCTCCAGGGCCGCCTTAACTTGTCCGGCATCAAGATAAATCCGGCTCAAAAGAATGCCGTTTTCTGAACTATCCGGGTCCCGGGTCCAAGCCTTCCGGGCCAGTTCCATGGCGCGAGCCTGATCGCCCTGGCCCGCCGCCTCCTGGGCCGCACGGTATAAAGATTGCTTGGACCTCCAGAAGTCATGGTCCTGACTCCAGGCGAGCCAAAAGATTGCCCCTAAGAAAAACAGGGGCAGCAACCATACCAGCAAGCGACCTTTGCTAACCATAAACCCGCTTGGGATCCATGGCGGGAAGCCACCTAGGTCTGATCATGACCGCCAGCACCAGATCCCCCAAAATCCAAATAATTGCGGCAGAAAACACGGCGTTGAAAAAAACCAGCCGGGGCTCACACCATCCCCTTAAGAGAGCCACTACCGGCAGGCTCAGGTGCAGGAAAATGAACCCAAGATGCGGAGCCAATTGCCACCACGGACTGACATGAGTAAGAGACCCGGCATTGTTGACCCGGTAAGCGGGCTTGCGACCGGGTGGATAGAGCAGGGCCGCAAGGATGGCCAGCGTATGCACCGGAAACAGGCTGCAGAGCATTTTGAACTGCCTGAGCGGTTCTTTGCCAAAAAAGAGATAACGGAACATCAGGATAGTGCTCAGAAGATAGACGCCGCGCAAGACCCCATAGGCCAGTTCGTCGCCGATAATGCAGGACTGGCCGCGACAGTAAACGACCAGCGGAATGGTGTAAAACAAAGGGAATACAAGTCCACTGGCCAAATAACTCACCATAATAAAAAGAAAATGTGTCTTTTGCAGCCAGGACAGACCGGATTTGAAGAGGGGATTGTCCCAGAAGAAGAGGCGCATGGTGTCCAGGCACCATTGGAAACGCTGGCGATAGACCCCACCCAGGGTCATAGGCGCCAGGCCTCGGGAGAGGGGGTAAGGATAGTAAACTCCTTTCCAGCCCCGGCTAACCAATTCATAAGAAGAGGTGAAATCTTCCACAAGGTTCCAGGAAGAGAACCCCCCCATCTCCTGGAGGGCCTGGCGGCGATACACCACCCCGGAACCACAAGAAATCACGGCGTTGGCCTGGTCATTGTGTAACTGGATAGTTTCGTAAAAGACCTTATCACTGTTGTAATACGGATCACCTTCGGGCAAGAAAAAAGCCTGCTTGCTTTGGACATAGCCCACTTGCGGCCGATGGAAAATACCTGCCAGCCGATCCAGGATCTCCGGACTTGGCACCTGGTCGGCGTCCAGGACCAGAATCAAATCGCCGCGACTCTGGCTCAGACCGAAATTAAGGTTGCCGCTTTTGGCATCCTGGCGGGGCGCCCCTGCTTGAGCGCGGGAAAGGTACTGAAATCCACAAGAGTGGGCCAGGGCGGCCACTGCCGGGGACGCGGCATCATCTAAAACGTAAACTTCCAGAGGCCGGTAGTTAATCTGCTGAACCGCCCGGAGCGTGGTGGTGATGACTTCCAGGGGTTCGCCACAGCAGGGAACGAAAATATCCACGGAAAAATTGCCGTGGCCCTTCGGGTCTTCCGGGCGATTTGGCTGAAGGAACCAGGTGCTGTAACACAAGAGGCAGAGGAGGAGATAGGACAGGATCTCAGCCAGAAAGAACGAGATATCCAGCGCGGCGCGGCTGAGGAACACCAGTCTACCTAGCCAGCCCAGATAGGCCAGCCCTACGGATAAGGCAATCAGGGAGAAGAGCCTGGCCCAGTGACGGTATGCAAGGTGCTCCAGGCCGGAACCAGGTTCATTCATAGCCGAATGCAGGGGAGGGGTTCCCCATCGCAAACGGGGATTCTCACCCATCGCCAGAACCCCCGTTCACACCGGCCGGACTTGGACTTTAGCGTTCCATCGGCTGTGATGTTTCATAAATATTCCCTCCCTGGAATGTTGCATGTTGAATCATGATGGCGGAAGGAGTCCGGAAGCCTTTTACACCAATGGATTATTGGTATACTTTTTTTCAATTTAATTCAACTTAATAAATACTATATTCTCTTATTAATTAAGCTTCTTCGAACTATATTGACATTTGTCTCATACCCTCATAATCAACAGCTTTCTTATCCTAACGTAGCTAATTTATACTATATAGATTATTGTATATTATTTTTACTTTAATTTAATTGATTTAACTGGTATTTAGTGCATAGTAATCCCTACTTATTGTGCAGGACGCTACTAGAGGGGAGTAGAACTATGGCAGGGAGAAGGAAATTTTCGGCCAGGTACCTGCGGGTTGAAAATATCACATCCGGGCGAGGCAGTGAATTCGGTCCAGATTCCTTAAACTGAACCGCGCAGCCAAGCCCAGGCCAGCCCCAGGTACTCGTGCCAGGCGGATTCCACCTGCCCCAAGTGCCCGGCTTTGGGAAAAAACCTGCTCGCATCATGCCCCTGGGCTTCCTTGACCAGATAATCGGCCGGGGCCGGGATGGGCTGTAGGCCGTGCTTTTTAAACAAGGCCACGGACCGCGGCATATGGGCGGCGGAGGTGACCAGAATAATTTTTTGAGCGCCCACCATTTTGGCGATCAGGACAGCTTCTTCCTCTGTGTCCCGGGAGTTCCGCTCCAACGTGATATCTTCTAGCTTTACCCCGAGGAGCACGGCAATCCGGGCCATCACGTCGGCCTCCGGGACAGGATCATAAACTCCCCTGCCGGAGAGCAGCAGCTTGCTTCCCGGGATGGCTTTATAGAGACGCACCCCCTCCACAACGCGCCCCAGGGCCGCTTGGCTGATTTGGCTATTCACCGGTAGCCGGGGGTCAGATACGTGCCCGCCTCCCAGTACTACAATCCATTTGGGAGAAGCGGCATCAGCACTCCCCTGCCAGGACATATTCTCAGGATGTAAGAGCGCGGGAAAGCGCCCTTCCAGGGGCGTCAAGAGTTTTGCAGACATGAACGATAAGCTCAGCAGGAGCAGGAACATAGTGCCCAGGGTCACCACTATCTTCCCCAAGCGCTGCATCCTGGTGGCCCAGAGGCAAAATAATCCCAGGACCAAAATCTCCAGGCCGATGGAAACCGGATTAAGGAACTGAGACACGATTTTTTTCACCATGAAGATCATCGGAATTCTCCGCTAAGTTTATACGAGTTTCCCTCAAGAATTTATTGATTCAAGAGGGACGTTGGAATAATATTACAACAATTCCTTCCCTTCATCCAGGCAGGTCTTCAACTAAGCAGTGACTGGGGACGGGGTTGTGTTCCTGGGGCAGAGGAATTTGGCAGATGAAATTTTCTTAACTTTTTTGGGGGCTGCGGGGGAAGAGGTAAAGTGTTAGTCGAACTTAAAACCTTTCTCTTTGAACAACGTTATACATGCCGCCGCTACCTCAGGGTCGTACAACGTGCCCTTATTCCTGGTGATTTCTGCCAGGGCCTCCCCTATCCCCAGCGAAGGCCGGTACGGCCGATGAGAAGCCATAGCCTCCACCACATCGGCTAGCGCCAGGATGCGAGCCTCCAGGCAGATGTCCGAGCCAGTCAAACCCGCCGGATAACCGGAGCCGTCTAAGCGCTCATGGTGTTGCAGCACTATCGCAGCTACGGGCCATGGAAAGTCTATATTCCGCAAGATATCGCACCCTACCTGAGAATGGGTTTTAATGATATTGAATTCATACTTATTAAGTTGGCCGGGCCTATTGAGAATCTCCGCCGGCACCACGATTTTACCGATATCATGAAGGAAACCAGCCGCGTGCAGCCCTGCAATACGGTCCGCATCAAGACCCATTTCTGCCGCGATGGCGCAGGCCAGTCGGGTGACCCCCCTCTGGTGGCCGGCGGTATAAGGGTCGCGCATTTCCAGGATGGCCGCGATAGTTTCCACAGTCTGTTGCATCATGGCCTGCAAACGCTTCAGGCTCTCCGCCAGCCCTTGAGCCAGGCGTAGAGATCTAATCCCCACCGCGATGTCCCCGGCCACCTGGTTCAAGAAGCTGATTTCTTCCTCCATGAAGGCATCGGGGACTCCGGAATACACTTTCAAAATACCGATCACTTCGTCTTCGTGAATTAAGGGCAGGGATATGCTGGATTGATAACCCCGGTCCAAGGCTTCCTGACGCCAGGGGTTTGGAGCTGGGTCCGTGGCAATGCATTGCCTGATAAAAGGTCTTGCGGTTCTGATGGCATCACCCGTGGGTCCCCTGCCCGGGTCCGAATCATCCCACCTCACTTTGATGGTGGCAAGATAGCCCTCTTCCACCCCGGCCCAGGCCACGGGAGTCACCTCAAAGCTGTCCGGTCTGACCAAACCGATCCAGGCGCATCGGACATAGGGTATCCGGCTCAGACGATCACAGGTGTCTTGAAAAAGCTGAGGCTCACTCTTGACGCGGAGCAGATCCTCATTGATCTCCGTAATGGTTTTGAGCAAAATATTTAAATCATCGATCCTTTCTTCGGTGCGTTTCCGTTCGGAGATGTCGAACAACACCCCGTTGATATAAAGGATTCTCCCTTCCGGGTTACAGACAATATGGCTGCGCTCTTGAATCCAGAGGGTTTTGTCATCCCTGGTCTTGATCCGATACTCCCTGACATATGACTTGTCTGTCTTTAAAGCCAGAAGAAATTTTTCCTTGGCTCGGGATATATCTTCCTCGTGGATCAGATCCACCCACTTCAGGCTCCGGGAGTTGAACTCTCCCTGTGTATAACCAGTGAGCTGCTCGACTTGATCATCAAAAAGATTAACCGCCCCATCGGCATTTCCCAGAAAGACCACCGCCGGCAGATTACTTATCAATAATCGGAATTTTTCTTCACTGGCGCGCAGGGCAGCTTCGCCCTGCCGGCGAGCCGTCATGTCCCGTGCCACACTGAGGATCAATCTGCGATCGTCCAGGTCCATGAGACGGGCATGAATCTCCACTGGCATAATAGAATGATCTTTGCGAAAGTGAGCCGAGTCAAAGATGATCTCCCCTTTTTGCAGCAATTCCTCAACGAGCCGGGCGCGTTCCACCATAAACTCTTGAGGAGTCAGCTGCGCGATATCACCTGCCAGCAGTTCCTCCTTCTCATAGCCCCGGGACTTATAAGCCGCTTCATTAATGTAAATTAACCGGCCATCCAGATCATGCAAGAAAATGGAATCACTGGCGCCATCCAAGAGCTTTTCCTTTAACTTTAGTTCTGCTTCGGCCCGTTTATGCTCGGTGGTGTCCAGGGCCAAAATGGCCAGTTCTTCGATCTCCCCGGCCTCATTGGGTATCGGACGAAAATAGTTTTCATAACATCTCCCGCCATGACAATCCATAAAACGAACCAGTTCCTTGGTCCGTAAGGCTTTATGCAACTGCTCCCTTCTTTTCTTAGCCACCTCCGGGGGCAACAGATCAAATACATTAACCCCCACGGTGTCCTTAATTTTTTTCCCCAGTCTTCGAGCCGCTACCTCATTGATGGCCAGGATGACTCCTTCGCGGTCCAGGAGCAGCACTGTCTCCGGAGTGGCGTCCAGGAGGGCTCTTAAAGTTTCCCGGCTTTTCAGAAGGGCTCCTCCCACCTTTTTTCGCTCGGCGATTTCCTCCTCCAGTTGGGTGGCAGTCTTTTTATATTCAAGATTAGTGAGCCCTTGCTCGACGATCATAACGGCAAGTTCGCTCAGCAGGGATAAGACTTCTTTAAATCGGGCCTCACTGACCACCGGCACCTTGCTTAAGGCTTCCAGATACTTATCCTGATCATAGCCAAAAACTTGCGCCTGCTTCTTAAATTGATCGTAGTCTGGCTCTTCAAAAAATACCTGTCCAGTAAATAGGTTAGCCAGATGCTTGCCTTTAATGATGATGGGTGTGGCCCCATCAATCAGGCCGTGGTTACATTTCCGGACATTTAATTCATGCAAGGCCATTAATTCTTCGGTCAGGGAAGCATCGCTGTGCTTACAATGTCGAAATGATTCCGGGACAACCCGATGGAAATTGGTACAAATATCTTGCCAACTGGTGGCAATGAGGACATCCTGAGACGGGTGGGCAATTAAGGCAAAAGGAAAACCGGTGACCAAAGAGAATTTTATAAAGATTTCTCTTAACCGGTCGATATCCACCAAATCCTGGATGGAGTATTTCCCGTCAAGGAGATCGGGAGCCACAGGATTTGCAAAATCCGGCGGGATAATTGTTGCTAATTTTCCCGCTCGCTTGGTGAGTTTGGTTCTGGGTCTGTCGACTTCTGTCATCCTAATATTTCCTCAAGTAATACCCCAACGAGCACTATCAACTATATATTTGAAGGTCGCTTTTACGGCCTCGCGTGGACCAGGGAGCGATTTACTCTTTAAAAAACTTCACCCACGAACGCCATACTGATTTTTCAAATAGACCTCGTTCCTTTTAAAGCCGATTGGAACAATTATAGTATCGGGTTATTAGAACGATTTGATTAATTTTTTAATGAAGCTGCAAAAAATTAGGGCTGATTTTTATCTGGCAACAATTGGTTTTAGTTGCAGACCGGCGGCCCTCACGGTGAAGCCACCACCAGGTCATCAGGCCATGAAATTATGATGGTATTAGCGTCAACTTACTGATATAAGCGGAAATAAAAAAGCGCGTTTTCAACGTTTCGATATTGCTGAAGGCTGGCTGGCAGGGTTGATTTGGCAGATTATAGCGTTTGCCAAAAGTTTCCTCCAATTCTCCTCTCCCCTTGTGGGAGAGGGTAGGGTGAGGGGTTAATAAGAAAAAACTTTTGGCATGAGTATAAGCCGCGTAATCGAGCCATCATGCCGAGGTGGCATTTTTGACGTCATCGAAAGTGCCACAAGGGCATCGCTTATTCTGTTTAAGGGGTTAGATCAAGGATGAATCAACCTATTTCCATAAGTCTTTTTAATGTTTTTCTCATGATGGTCATTATTGCCGGCTCCATCGGTCTCAGCATCGCCGTCATGGTCATTTTATTGCGCAAGCGTCATAGTCAGGCGGTGAAATTTGACCCGATGCACATTTCCGAATTGATCAAACTGATCGTTTCTGTTGCTTCCTTCATTATGGTGTGCATCACGCTTATTTTGCTGGTATACCAAAATCGCACTATCGTGCTGCAAACCAGATATAGTTGGCAATCAGTAGAGAGCAATGTCTTTGGTATTGTCACGAATCAGACCTTGGCAGAAGATCAGATGTTTGTAAATGCCCCCGAGTTAAGGCCATATTTTTACGATGGCAAGCTCATTACCACTTCCGACCCCCTCGCTGAAAAGGTTAAAGCCACCGCTGAGTACCTGCTGGATTATTTTGACTCTCAAACAACCCAGTTAGCAAAATATCCCAATCTCTGGCGCAGCGAAAAAGATGCCTGGGAAGCAAACATCGTCGATCAGTTTGCCTGGAGTCCGGTCTTATGCTGGTACCTGGAGATGAATAAGACCTGGTGGAGTGATGAACTGTACTCTTTAATGGGAAAAGGAGAAGAAAAGCGGAAAAAAGGCCATAAGCAACAACCTCCATTCGATCCAGTTAAAAATCGCGACGAAATACAGCCAAACAATATCATGAGGCGATAATCGCTGGTGCATTACATCTCGCAGTTTTAATTATTATGAAGCAGGTCTATGAGCCCTCGGCCCAATCTACCAACTGGAGCTTGGGGGTAACCATGCAAGGAGGTGGTTAACGGGGAAATTTGGCCCGGGCCGCACCTCCCCTCGGCAGCGCTCTTTTCCTTCCTCCGGCGCAGCGTTTGCCGACCCTTCTTTTGACCTATAACTCCTTAATGAAACTTTGATTTCATCTCTTCCCAGGTCTTTTTCATTTCTTCCAGGGTCCTTTCAGAGCCAGCCTTAAGGGCCTCCCAGCTCTCTCCGCTGGCCGCCTTGATTTCACTGAGCTTCTGCTTGGCGGCTTCCACCTGGGGGCGCAGGTGATCGATCTGTTGATACATCTGGATCTTGGCGTCGGCGCTGGCCATATCGGCCTTGGCCTTGTACTCCTGCAGCTTGGCGGTCCATTCTCTGATCTGGGCCTCCATTTTCTCTTGATACGCTTCTTTTAATCCCATATCACACGTCCTCCTTTAGGGTATTTGCCGGCAAAACCGTGCCATTCAGGGTTTGTTCAGGCGAGACCGCATCAACAGGTAGATGGCCAAGCCGCCCAGTCCCTGGCCCGTGGCCAGAGCCCCCAAAAGGATACGGTAGACGCTGCCTACGGGGTTCCATTCGTGGTGAATCCGGGCCATGGCCGTAAACCAGAAGCCATCCCCCGGAGAACCCGTCAGGGTCCACAGAGAAATGAACAGGCCGGTAATGGCCTGGAGGGCCAGGAATCCCACCAGATAGACCCCCACGGTACGGTGAATTTTGCGAAAAGTGGCTTCCAAGATGAACACCTCATCTAAAAGTTAACTCGCCTAAATCCATTTGAAAATAACCGGTAATAGTAAATTAAGAAGTATTCCCGTTACTGCAATATCTTTTGAGAAAAAGATTTGTGGGCCAGGTTCACTCAACCCAGGCTCCCTTCATGGCTTGGCCATCAGCCTCCATCAACCAGCAATTCTCAAATACTACAACAAGATTGTATTTATTTTTAATTCGATTATGACAAAAATGTGATAGTTGGACGGAAAGAATTAACGAGGTCCAAATCCCCTCATCGCCCTGAAGATTAAGAAATCAAGGCCCTTCGTTGATCTCCGGTAGGTCTGCTGCTGCCGATATACGCAGGCATATTTCTTGCTTTAAATTTGGCATATGGAAACTAACCTCACTGAACTGGAATTAAAAGTTCTCTATGAGATTAGTAAGATCATGGGCCAGGCCCTGAATCTCGATCAGGCTATGGAAGCCGTGTTGGCTATTTTGTCCGATTCCCTGGCCATGCAGCGGGGCACCGTCACCCTGAAAGATCCGGAAACCGGCCACCTGCGCATCTGTGCCTCCCATGGCTTAAGCCCCGAAGAAAAGCAGCGCGGCGTCTATCGCCTGGATGAAGGGGTTACTGGACTGATCTTTCGCACCGCCCAGCCTTTCGTGGTTCCCGATGTCAGCAAGGAGCCGTTATTCCTCAATAAAACCAAATCCCGCAAAATCGACAAAGGCAAAATCTCCTTCATCGGGGTGCCTATTATTCTGCATAGCGCCCCCATCGGGGTCTTGAGTGTGGACCGCCTTTATGGGGAGGATATCTCTTTTGAGGAAGACATCCGTTTTCTTTCCATCGTGGCTACACTCATCGTCCAATTTGTCAGCCTCAACCTGCAGGTGCGGGCCCGGGAAGAAAACCTGCGTAACGAAAACCTGTCCCTCCGGGTGGAGCTCTCGGAGAAGTGCCAAAACCTGGTTATCGTAGGCAAGAGTCCGGCCATCCTGGAGGCCCAGAAACTGATTAAAAAAGTGGCTCCGGTCAAGGCTTCGGTTTTGCTGATGGGGGAGTCGGGAACAGGAAAGACCCTGATGGCCCAGGCGATTCACGCCTTGAGCCCCCGGGCCCAGTATCCCTTTCTCAAAATTAATTGCGCCTCGCTGCCGGAAAATCTCTTGGAGGTGGAGTTATTCGGGCTGGAGAAAGGCGCTTCGCCGGCAGCGGTCCGGGCCAAACCCGGACGCCTGGAAGAAGCCGACGGCGGCAGCGTGTTCCTGGATGAAGTGGAGGAGCTGTCACTGCCCCTGCAGGCCAAACTCTTGCGATTTCTCCAGGAACGCGAATTCGAGCGTCTCGGCAGCACGAGAATCAGAAAAGTGGATGTCCGGATCATCGCAGCTACCGCCAAGGAATTGACCGAGCGGATCAATGCCGGTTCCTTCCGGGAAGATCTCTATTACCTACTCAGCATTTTTCCCATTCGAGTACCGCCCCTCAGGGACCGCCGGGAGGACATCCCGCCTCTGTTGGATCACTTCCTGGATAAGGTTTCGGATGAATACGCCCGTCGCTTTTATTTTACGGAGAAGGCCCTGGAGGTCTTATGGAATTACGGCTGGCCCGGGAATGTGCGGGAAATGGAGAACCTGGTAGAACGCCTGTGCATCATGGTAGAGGGTTCGGAAATCGATCTCAAAGACCTGCCGGCCTATTTATCCCCGGCGGGAATCAAAGCCGAGCCTGAGGATCAGGCCTTTCTTTCCCGTCTCAAGGAGATGGAAAAGCGGGAAATCGTGGCCGCCTTGGAGCGCAATCACTGGATTCAATCCCAGGCCGCCATGGATCTAGGCCTGACCTTAAGGCAGATCGGCTACCGCGTCAAACAGTTCGGTCTGGAACGGCTGATCAAGGAGCAACGGGGTCAAGGCCCGGGCGGCAAGCTGAAGGTCTTGAACCACCGCTAATTGTATCTCCCTTCAGGTCTTGATTGGAGAACTTGGCCTGGCCCGCTTACAAAAAAGTAAATCCTATCGCCAGACATCCCTTTCTTACGTTTTTGTCGACCAAATGTTTGAGCTTCGATACCATTGACGCCAAAGAACAGGACCTACCACAAACCAGGTACTAAACGATAAGGCACCTTCTGGGCATAGTCGGTATAGCCCGCCAGTTCCGTCTGTAACATGCGGTCCTCTATCCCCGTGCGCCGGATCAACCCCGCCAAGGCAAAGAGCATCGGCAGTATGGACCACCAGGACCCCAATGCCAGGCCGCTGCACAGCAAAAACAGGATGCCGCCGCTGTATCCGGGGTGGCGCACAAATCGGTAGGGACCCGTGGTGATCACGTATTGACCGCGATCCGCCTGGATGCGTACTGCGGATGAAAAGAAAGGGTTGACCAGCATTGACCACATGCCCAGCCCCATCCCAAAAGCATAGCCGATCAAACCGGCAATCTGCACCGCCAGGGGCATAGGCCCGGACCAGTGCAAGCGCCCCACATCCAGACCGGCGATCCCCCAATGCACGGGCAGGGTAAGATACATTAGGCCCAGGGAAAGCCTGTCGTGCTCGCCGGGACCGGGACGCAGGCGTTCTTTAATCAAGTCCGGGTTGTGTCGGTAGAGCCACAGATAACCCAACGAACTAAAGACCGCCATCACCCCGATATAGGCCCAGAACATGGGCAGATTTAAGCGGCCCGCGGTGGCGAACAAAGCTCCCGCCATCAGTCCGAACCAACCCAAAAATATTGCCACAAGTGCCAAAGCTCGATTCCTTTAAAAAGATCCGCAATCAGTATTACCCCAGGCTGTTCAATTGCAGCGTAATGGGCTTGGTATCCGCGGCCGGACCCTCGAACTGAATGGGGCCGGGGAAGCGGTAATGGTCCTCATCGGCCCACTTCTGGCGTTCTTGCTCAAGGAACTTGAAGGCCGGCGCCGTCAGGTCCACCTTTTGCTTGGCGATCACCAATTCGAGGCGCCCTTTGCGCTCCTCCAGATGCATGAGGGGAGCCAGGGGGATGCCGATGGGCTGCCACGAAGCCACCGGCTTGTGCAAATCCTTGATCGCCGCCATGTACCCCGTCGCACCGTTGGCGAGTAAGCTATACGCCGCGAACCCCAGGTTATAGCCGTAGTCGCAGTCGAACTTGGTGGGGAAGGTGCCCCGGCCGTCATAGCCGTAATAATGATTCTGGGTGCGCAGGGTGCCTTTGTAAATCCCTTTGGCCTTTTGCTTGCGCAGGTAGGTGGCTACCATCTCCAAAAGGATGCGTTCGGTATTTATCAGGGAAAACGGGAAGTTGCCGTGGCTGTCCCGGGGCAGCAGCAGGCCCCTCTGGAGCAGGGACGGAAAGCCCAAAAAGACGCGGCTGTCATAGTCGCGCCAGATGTCACTGTTGTCGATGAGCTGCACCTGTTCTTCATAAGAGAGCTTGTGGAAGGACTCGTCTGCCGTGGCCTCCCGATTGTAGGCCGCGATGATGTAGCTGATCTTGATGATCAAGACGTTGACTTCATGGATGAATTCCAGGATGCCCTCAGGCACCAGGATAGTGCCGTAATTCTTGCCTGCCCGGGCCCGGTCCACGATAACGTCAGCGATAAGGCGCACCACGTTGTGGATGGTAAGTTCCTTTTCTTCGATCTCCTCGCCGATGAGAATCACATTCGGGTGGGTTTGGAAGGCCACTTCCAAGGCGATATGGGAGGCGCTGCGCCCCATCAGGCGGTTGAAATGCCAATACTTCAGATCGGACTTGCAATCGGAGTTGAGATTGCCCACCTCAGTGGCAAAGGCCATACAGGCGGAGTGAAATCCAAAGGGGATCTGGAGCAGCCCCGGCACCTGGAGGTCGCCGTCGATGGTTTTGGGGATGCCGATGACCTGCGTGTTGATGCCCCGGAGGTTTTCCGCAAGAAACGCAGCGTTGGTGTTGGAATCGTCGCCCCCCACCACCACCAGGCCGGACAGCTTCAAGGTGGCGCAGGTTTCCCGGCACTGCTTCATTTTGTCCGGATTATCGATCTTATCCCGGCCGGTGCCCAACATATGAAAGCCGCCGGAGTTCAGATACTCGGAAACCATGCCATCGGTGATTTCCACGTGTTTATCGGTGATGACGCCTTTGGGACCGGCCAGGAAACCGATCACCGTGCTGTCGGGATGGGCCCGCTTGGCCGCATGGTACAACCCCGCGATGACATTGTGGCCTCCCGGGGCCGGACCCCCGGAGAGCACGACCCCGATACGCCGGGGCGTTGCCTGGCGAGGCGGGCCATCCGGAACGACTTCCACCAGCTTATTTTTGCTCACAAAGGGCAACTGTTCCTGGGCCACCTTCAGCACTTCCAGGTCAACGCCGTCCATGGGGCGGGTCTGACCGGTCCCCGCGGCCAGGTTTGGGCACAGGTGGGGTTGGTAGAACCGGCGTCCGGCCTGCAAAGTAGTTTCGTTGCCAAGTAGTGCCTCGATGACGTTCTGCCGGGGTTCACCTGCCATCACCATCCTCCTTTCGAAATCCCTGCACCAGGGTTTGACGATATCCTTTTAAATTCGCCGGTAGCACAGGCTTTCCAGCCTGTGTTCTAGAGGCTAAAACCTGCGCCTCCATAATGTCCAGCTCTTTTGCCAATGAATATATAGCGCTTGCCAAAAGTTTTTTCCTCTAATTCTCCTCTCCCCTTGTGGGAGAGGGTAGGGTGAGGGGTCAATAAGAAAAAACTTTTGAGCCCCTTGCAAAAGTCTCATTAAGGTCGATATCTTATCTGGGCGTTTATAAATTCCTCGGTGGCACAGGCGTCTCGCCTGTGCGAATCGAAGTCCCCCTTTGAAAAAGGGGGATTTAGGGGGATTTATAAATCAGCCAGCGGCATAAATTTATGGCAAACGCTATAATGTCCAGCTCTTTTGGCAATGAGTATAAGTATTGGCTAAAACCGTTCTCATCATACACCAGGAGAAGCCCTGAGAGAAACAATGATCGCGCGGCCCCACGAGTATTATTCGGGATTGACGAAACGTTTTCCGAAAGGTCGGGCAAGGTCTTAGAAACCCAGCCTGCAAGGCCCTACAGAGAATAACCTTATCGTACCCGCCCTTTATACCGGGTTGCAACCAAATGGTTATTTTTGGAAGCAGCAGGCCTTAACCTGCACCTGCACAGGCGAGACGCCTGTGCCACCATTTATAGCGATTGCCAAAAGTTCTTTCCTTATAATTCCCCTCTCCCCTTGTGGAAGAGGGCTTGGGTGAGGGGTGGATATAGCGTTTGCCAAAAATTTTTTTCCGCCCCTCGTTCCCAAGTTGCACTTGGGAACGCCACTTTTCGCCCAAGCTCTGCTTGGGCACCTCCCGTAGGGGCGGACCTGCGTGTCCGCCCTCCATCGGTGCCCATCTCCGGCGACACAGGCTTGCGGCACCAATGCACCTAATACAAAGTGGCTCATAAAGGTAATTTTAAAGAGCAATCGCAAGCTTAACAATCATGAACCGAAAGTGTCTCACTCTCAGGGAATAACCCCTCTGTCCCCTTTTAAAAGGGGGTTTAAAGTCCCCCCTTTGGCAAAAGGGGGAACTATAAGGATTTACTTATAAAGTCCCCCTTTGAAAAAGGGGGATTTAGGGGGATTTGGATTTTCACGCCAAAGCCTGCGGCTACCAAATTACCTGTGTGAACGCATTTCCTTATTAGACATCAGGCCCCGGCGCCGGCCACCTGTCTGGCCACCTCCAGCAAGAAAGCGTCCCGGCCATGGCCGGCCAGAAGCGACAGGCCCACAGGCACACCCCCGACGTTTCCCAGGGGCAGCGTCACCTGGGGCAGACGTCCGATCCCGGCAATGGACGTCAGGGATAGGGTGCGGGGATAGTAGGCAAGTTGCGATTGAGAGCTTCGGGCTTCTTCTCCCAGGGTCCCTTTTTCGGGGGCCAGGGCCGGGGTGGTCGGCAGGCACAGGAGGTCATGGGGCTCCAGGAAGGCGTCGAGGCGGCGGCAGTAGTCCTCCCGGCGGCGGCTGGCGGGTCCGATTTTTCGCCGGTCCAGGCTACGGGCCAGCTCGAAATTATTTTTGGTGCGGGGTCCAAAGGCCGGTTGCACCGCTTCCACCCAGTCCCCCAGGGAACTCCAGATCTCGGCCCACTGAATGGTGCAGAAGGTGTCAAACCAGGCAGTCAGTCCTGAGTCCCGGGGCTCTCCATCGATTTCCCGAAGAGAAGTCTCTTTCACCTTATCTCTAAATAACTCCCGCAATATCCAGAAAGGTTCCGCCAGAGCCTGCCGCACTTCGAGATCGCAGAGTTGCAGGGATTCCCGGAGCACATGGATGGTCCCCAACTGGGCCGGAGCCGCGCTCTGAAATGACAGCAAAGACGCAGCCACTCGCGTCAAAATATTGACGCTGGACGCCAAAATTCCTACCGTGTCAAAGGTGGGGGCAAAGGGCAGCACGCCGGCCACGGAAATCAGGCCGTGGGAGGGGCGCAAGCCGCAAAGCCCGCAATTATTGGCCGGAACCCGCACCGACCCGCCGGTATCGGTGCCCAGAGCGAAATCCGCCAGGCCGCAAGCCACCGCCGAAGCCGAGCCGCTGGAGGAGCCTCCCGGCACCCGGTCCGGCGCCCGGGGGTTCAGGGGTGTGCCGTAGAAAAAATTCTCCCCGTCCAGACTAAAAGCCAATTCATCGCTCACCGTCTTGCCGATACAGGTCGCTCCCCCAGCCAATAACTGGTCCACGCCTACCGCGTTCACCGCGGCGGGGGAGTGGGTTTTGGCCCAGTCCGGATTACCGCCGCCGGTAACGTAACCACCGAGATCAAAAAGGTCCTTACCCCAAAGTTAAGGCCGTCCAAAGGCCCGGAGCCGGTGGGTTCGATCTTTAGGAGTTGGACAAAGGCGCCGGATTCCGCCGCGTTGATCCTTCCCGATATAGGCATGGAAATTCTCCTATAACGCTTGCCAAAGTTTTTTACTACTCACCTCTCACCTAACCGCTCCCTCCTCAGAAAGGAGAGGGGATAAAAGGAAAGTATGACTTGGCTGACCAGGCATTTCAAAACCTGCCTTCGATAAGCATGGTCATCCTGAACGTGGCGAAGAAGCTCATATTTTTAACAAGTTGAGATCGTGCACTTCGTTCAGGATGAAAGATAAAAAAGGTAAAAACGGTGTGTTCATGGCTTAAAAATCACCCTAAACTGCCCTAAAAATCGCCGAAAACGGCCGGGCGCGGGCCGTTTTTGGGGGCAAACCCGGCACATGTGCCGGGACATTGCCAAGGTTCCCTCGCCATATAGCCGGTCTAAACCCGCGTGCAAGTGCGTCCCGGTCGATGCGGTGCCAAGGGTGTGCCGTCCCTGTCCCGAGGTAAATATGCGGCTCATGCAAATCTTAGCCAGTAATATCAAGGGATTATTGGTGAGCCAGTAATCTTGTGCCGGGACACGGCACGGGTGGGACGGCTGGAGCAGGCCCATTTTTCTCAGGTTGGAAGGCTGTGATTCACTTTTATCCCGGCAAGGCATGGAGACAGCATAAACTCTGGACTGCGAGGCATCCAACATTGATGAGGAAGATGACAGGCTTTTCGAGCAGGCATTATTAAAAGTCATTTCAAAACCAATTTTGGGTTCACTTTACAATGACTTGAAAGGAAATAATCTCCCCCCTTTGGAAAAGGGGGGCAGGGGGATTTATATAACGTCTTGAAATCCCCCTAAATCCCCCTTTTTCAAAGGGGGACTTAAACCCAAGCGAGCAAGTTTTTCCTCTCTGAGAAAGAAACCTAATTCTTGAGACAGGTTTTGAAATAGGTTCTAAAAATTAGAGACAGGACTGCTCATCGTCATAACAGAGAAGATAATAATGGCCGTGGAAAAATCCAGTCCCACAGCCGGTGAAGCCGAGGACATGCCTTATGATTGAATCGAAAAAAAATGCTCCTGGGGAGGGGCGCGCCGGGCTGTTTCCTTAAATCTGACCGGGGAGTTTCTTTGCGCTACGGCCTGAGGAAAAAGCTGATTTATGTTCCCAGCACATAACACTTTCCCGGCAACTCCTTCACCAGGCCCTGGAGTTCGAGAAGCGTGAGGCGGGTCAGGATGTCCTTGATGGGGAGGTGGGAGGTATTAACCAATTCCTCTAATTGTTTCGGCTCCGAGCCCAGCAGCTTCAACACAGGGTCCTCCGGAAAAGTTCGGGGAGGGGCCGCGGCTTCCGCCACCCGACTTACGGGGGCAGTTGGAGCAAACAGGGGGCCGGGAGCCTTTTTCAAGCCGGGCAGTTCCTGGAGGATATCCTCCACATCCTGGACCAGCTTGGCGCCTTCCTGGATAAGGCGGTGCGGCCCCAGGCTGGTGGGGGAGTCGATGGGCCCGGGGACCGCAAAGATTTCCCGGTTCTGGTCCAGGGCGCAGCGCACCGTGATGGCGGTGCCACTGGTCACTCCGGCCTCGATCACCACCACCCCCAGGGCCAGGCCGCTGATGATGCGGTTGCGGATCGGGAAATTCTTGGCGTCCGGCGGCGTGCCCAAGGGAAACTCACTCACCAAAGCCCCATGCTCCGGGATCTCTTGATAGAGCTTGCGGTTTTCCGGCGGGTAGACGACATCCAGGCCGCAGCCCAGCACCGCGAGGGTCCGGCCGTTCATTTCCAGAGCCCCTTGGTGGGCTGCGGTGTCGATGCCCCGAGCCAGGCCGCTCACCACCGTCACACCCCGGGCTGCCAGGGCTCCCGCCAGGCGCCGGCAAGCCTTGAGCCCGTAATAGGAAGCGCCCCGAGTCCCCACTATGGCCACCGCCTGCCCATCTTCCGCGGTCAGCGTCCCCTTGATAAAGAGATAGAGCGGCGGATACGTGATCTCCTTAAGCCGCACGGGAAAGCGGGGGTCTTCCTGGGTGACCATCTCGACCCCGGCAGACTTCAGGCGCACCAACTGCCCTTCCAATTTATCCCAATCCCTAAACCCGCGGATGGCCTGAGCAATGGCCGGACTGATCCCTTTCAGAGCCACCATATCTTGAATCCGGGCCTGAAAGACCGCAGCCGGACTGCCGAAGCGCTGGATCAGACGCTGCGCCAGCACCAGCCCTACTCCCGGGATGCTCTTCAGGCCCAGCCAGGGAAGTTTATCGGTCATTTGGCCTCACCACCTGGTTCCGGTTCTAATCGATTTGCCGATGGAGCACAAGGAAAAAGCCATCCGGCGCCTAGCTTCTTTGAAATTAGCTTTATGAGCCCAACTCAGTATTAACCCTCAAGGGGTAGCGGCGATTGACATTTTGGCCAAGGTCCTTATTTTAACTTCAGAATAGCGCAAAACCGCAAGGGCACAAGAGGAGGATTATGATGCTCCGGAAATTAATGGTTCCGGTATTGTTGAGTCTGCTCATTTTATTGTTGGCCAGCCACTTGGTTCAGGCTTATTCGGCCTATTTCTACGTCATCCCCACCAGTGCGCCATTACGGGAATGCGCCGGCCAAGAGTGCGATGTGCTCCTCACGGCTTATAAGGGCGATAAGGTTGAGATCCTGGAACGGACGAGCACGGGCTGGTCCAGGGTGCGCCTGGTGGACCGGACCGGAATAGGGTGGATACCCAGTGACCTGCTCAGTTACAGTCCTGATTTGCAAGCCAAGCCCACACCTCTTTCCTATGTCAATACCAGCAGTCTGCCCCTGAGGCAACAACCCACCCCTAGCGCCAATGTCCTCACTACGCTGCATTTCAATGACCAGGTGGAAATGTTGGGAGTTAGTGCAAGCGGCTGGGCCCAGGTGCGGGACCTGCAAAGCAGCACGGTCGGTTGGGTACCGCCCCGTTATCTGTCCTCGGTGACTTCGAGTACTCCCAAGTCGCCCCGACGCCACCGGGCTCCAGCCCGCAAAAAGGCGCCTCCGAAGGAAGAAAAAGCCCCAACCGAAACTGCCGAACCACCCAGCGCCATGTGAGTTTTGGTCAACCCTGAGCTAACAGCGCCTCTCCCATGGGGGGCGCGTGCAGGGCAATACCGAGTTGGGTTCAAAGGGCAAATTTTGATGGGCGTAGGCTCTGGCCCACGCTTGCACAGGCGAGAAGCCCGTGCCACCATTTGCACGCGAACTGGAATAAAAAACTATTTAATCGGGATTTGATCGGCAGTTGCGCCTCTATTTCGGGCTGGTTTTTTCCGATAGCCGCGCCTCGATGCGGTGGGCCAGGGGAATTAATTCGGACAGGCGCTGGCGACGGGCCGCCCGCTCTTCTTCCGCCAGGTGCATGGTTTCCGCCGCGGCCTTAAGGCTGCCCAAGAGCGATCCCAGAGTATCATCCAGGCTGGCTTCCTGAAGCCGTAGCCACTGATCCACAAGAGGGAAGAAGTACTGAAATTTCAGGCCCTCCCGGTAATTGAGGAGCTGCACCCGCACTTCCTCG
The DNA here is from genome assembly GCA_041648175.1 of Desulfobaccales bacterium. Taxonomy (NCBI): domain Bacteria; kingdom Pseudomonadati; phylum Thermodesulfobacteriota; class Desulfobaccia; order Desulfobaccales; species Desulfobaccales bacterium. The sequence goes on from JBAZPO010000014.1 coordinate 56,094, forward strand.
GCGAGCCATTCCTTCAGGGCCGCCAGGGCCCGCTCCAGGTCCCGGAGCAGTTGCCGGCGCGGGTCGGTCTCTCCCTTTAACCCCAGGCGGCGCTTGAGGTTATCCCAAGTCCGGCCCAAAAACCCCATGCCGGAGCGCAGCCACACTTCCCGGGCAAACCGCCAATCGGGAACCACTTCCAGGTTCAGCAGAGGCACTTCCAGACCCGGGGGCCGGGGGATGGCCGTCGCTTCCAGGGCCGGGGCCGCAGCCGGCAGCCCCAGTTCGGCAATCTCCCGATAATAGAGAGCCAAGGCTTCCTGGAGGGCCAAAAACAGGGGCTGCCACGAGTGCATCAACTCCTGGCGCAGCCACTCTTCTTGCTCCCGAATGAATTCCACCAGCGCGATGTTGACTTCACCGGTGATATGGTGGGCCAACGCCTTGGCAAAGTCTTGAAAGAGCTGATAAAGGACGGTGCGGAAGACCGGTGTGCCGGACGGCGAGGCGATCTGGTCCCAATCGGGCTTAAAATTTCGGATGAATTCGTCCAGGTCTTTCCCCACCTGGCCGGAATGCCGATCCATCAGGCTGTCCACCCGGGAGCGCAGGGCCTTCTTCAACCGGTTACCGGCGCCCTCCATGGTCTGGCTTAAGGTGGCCATGGTGGCCGTAAGCGGCTGACGCCGGGCCTCCAGACGGGTTTCCAACTCCTTAATGGCGTCCATGCCCCGAGTCATAAGATCCTGGGTGAGTTCCAACTGCTCCCTTAAGCCCCTGGCCACCATCTTCACCTGAGCCAGACTACCCCCGGCCAACCGCCGGGTCCGCAAATCCGACAGGGCGGTTTTCAGATCTTGGTCGAATCGGACCGCCTCTCCATCTGAGAACGCGGTGGAGTCCGGGTCCGTGGCCCAAACCTTTAATACCGCAGCTTCCCGGGGATCAAGGGTTTCACCCCGGGCCTGCCGGCGATCCAGGAGGAGTTTCAGGGCGGAAAAGGCATAGACCCGGGGGTCCGGCTGCCAAGAGGACAACTCTTGTACGACCCGGTCCCGGATCTTCACCACCTCTCCGGAGGAGGTGTGCTCTCCCAAATCCAGGTTAAGCAGGGCCAGGATATGGGGAATCAGCCCCATTCTTTTCAGCTCGGCCAGAAACTGAAAGTCCGCCTGGCGCAGCCCCACCCGGGAGCTCACCACATAAAGGACCAGATCGCTCTTGATGAGATAGGCCAAGACCTGGGCCAGATGCTGGGGGAACGGCGAGTCGCTCCCCTGGCAGTCGCCCAGTTCCACCCCGTGCGCCGGCCACGGGAAGGGTATGGTGAGGAGCACGTCTTTAAGGTACACCGCGGTGGCCTCCCGGGTGACCAGCTCCCGGTGGCGGGCCAGGTCCGGGCCGGTCAGAGGCAGCACGCCGGTTGCGGGCATGAGGTCTTTGAGGAGATCGTAGCCTTCCAGATAGGATTTCAACAGCAGATAGTTCTGGTCCAGGCTGCCCCCGGTCCAGAGTTCGGCTTCCTGGGCCTCGGCCAGGACCTGGGCCAGGAGTTCGCGATCCAAAGCCTCCTGCAGATTCAGGGGCTCAGCCCGCTCCACCAGGCGGGGATTGGGCAGAAGCCCCAGGGCCCGGCGGATTTCACCGTTGATTTCGTCCCACGCCTTGAATTGGAGCACTGCGCCCGCCTCCGGCCCGGGCTGGACCCGGGTGATCATGGCGGTGAGGATGCCGGCGCCCCGCTTTAAGAGGTCCTGCCCCAACAGGCTGTTGATCATGGTGCTCTTGCCGGACTTCACCGCCCCTACCACCGCCAGACGGCAGGTGTCCTCCGCGGCGTGGGCCTTCACCTGGGACAGCACTTTTTGCCAGTGCTGGCCCTGGGCCGCGGCCTGGGGGAAGAGACTGATCCACTCTTGGGCCATATCCTCGAGGCGGCCGATCTCTTCCATGAAGGCCTGATGGGACTGGGGCTCCGTCATGTCTCAAGTTCCTGGACGATTTATCCCTATTGCCAAAAGTTCATTCTTAAAGGTTGGTTTTTAAATCCCCCTAAATCTCCCTTTTCTAAAGGGGGACTTTCAAAGGATTTCCGCTAGTTCCCCCCTTTGGCAAAGGGGGGTTAGGGGGGATTTAGTTCTTGGACCATGTGCCAAAAAGAAAAAACTTTGGCGAAAACTACTGGCAAGCCGCCTCAGCGACTCAGCTACCACCCTTCTTAGGTGCGAACCCGGCGATATAGGGACGGCCCAACTCAATGCGCACCCTGTCGGCGATTTCCACATTGACAATCTGGTCGTCGATATTGATGATTGTGCCGATCATGCCACCACTGGTAATGATGCGATCGCCCTTTTTCAGGTTGTCCAAGAGCGCCTTGTGTTCTTTGGCCTTTTTCTGTTGTGGCCGGATCAGAAGAAAATAGAAGATCACGACCATAAAGATCATGGGCACCACAAAACTCCACATCGGGCTGGCCTCGGGGGCTGCTGCCGCACCCTGGGCATATGCCATATTAACCACCTGTACTACCTCCCTCGTTGCGATTTTGATAGAAATCTTGACGAAACGCGGCAAACCGCCCGTCGGCGATGGCTTGCCGCATGGTAACCATCAAATTTAAATAGTAATACAAATTATGCAAAGTTAAAAGGCGATAAGCCAGAATTTCTCTCGCCACATACAGATGCCGCAGATAGGCCCGGGAATAATGCCGGCAGGTGTAGCAGCCGCAGGCCGCATCCAGCGGCCCGGGATCATTGCCGTGTACCGCGTTTTTTATCACCACCTTGCCCGCGGTGGTAAAGGCCATGCCGTTGCGCGCGTTTCTCGTGGGCAGCACGCAGTCGAACATATCCACCCCTCGGGCCACGCCCTCCACCAGGTCTTCCGGGGTCCCCACCCCCATGAGATACCGGGGTTTGTCTTCCGGCAGCATAGGTGTGGTTGCTTCCAGCATCTCCATCATGAGTTCCTTGGGCTCGCCCACGCTCAAGCCGCCGATGGCATAGCCGTCAAAGCCCATGGCCGCCATGGCCTGGGCCTGATCCCGGCGCAACTCCGCATTCATACCTCCCTGGATCACGGGAAACAGCGCCGCGTCGGGGCGCGTGCGGGCCTCTTTACACCGCGCCGCCCACCTCAGGGTCAGGTCTGCGGCCGCTCTTACCTCCGCCTCCGGGGCCGGATAGCCCGGGCACTCATCCAGGCAGATCATGATATCCACCCCCAGCGCCTCTTGGAGGCCCACCACGCGCTCCGGGGTCAAGAAATGGCTGGAGCCGTCCAGGTGCGACCGGAAGGTCACCCCCTCCTCGCTCATGGTGCGGAACGGCGCCAGGCTAAAGATCTGGAAACCGCCAGAGTCGGTGAGGATGGGGCCGTCCCAATGCATGAAGCGGTGCAACCCTCCAAGGTTTTGGATAGATTCAACTCCGGGCCTCAGATAGAGATGATAGGTGTTGCTCAGGATAATGGCTGCGCCGATCTCCCTGAGGTCTTCCGGCGTCAGGGTCTTCACCGTGGCATAGGTCCCCACCGGCATGAACACCGGCGTATCGATCTTGCCCCGGGACGTGGCGATCTCCCCCAACCGCGGTCCTGCCGGACCGGCGGATTTTATGAGACGAAATTCAAACATTTTAAGTATTCCAGCGAAGTGGCAAGAGGGAAAGGGCCTTTGTTCTTCCTAAGTTAATCGCCAACCTCTTTCAATTTTATTGAAGTCCCAAAAGGCGGACCTCAGCCCAAGCTTTGGAGTTTACTATCGTCAGAATCGCTTTGAATCTATCTTATATTCTTCCTTATTACCTTTGGGTTTCCTTCGCTATCTTTAAAATAATAAAGTAACGAAAATGGGTGTCTTTTAACACCCTGACCCAATGAGGGTAACTCTCCATATTCTGCTTTAAGAGCAGATTCTGTTAATATTTTCTTAGAGAAGTCAAACAAGACAAGTACAGAGTCACCCGAATATTTGGCAAGCTTAGCGATTTCATCTTCATTATCACATCTTTTAAGCTTCGTGCTACGGCAATCTGGTGTTCTAACTGCAAACTCGACAGCAACGTCACCAACCAAAAAATCGAATCTTCCTTTGCCAGTATAGCTATATGGATTAGAAGTTGCTACCTCAGGTTCAAAATCGTTGGCGAAATATCCTAAGAGATAAAATCTTATACAAGGTAATAAATATTTTTCGATATAATAATTAAACCATTGCTGCTTAGAGAATCGCTCATTAAGAATGCTTGAGTATAACAAGAAGAAGGTTTTTTTTATTTGGTTAATAGTAACCATTTATTTCTGAGTTCCTTTATTGATTTTTTTATAATTTATAAAATCAACATACAATCGCCATAACTATAAAACCGGTAACGCTCCTTAACCGCTTCCTCGTAGGCCTGCACAATCAGGTTCCGGCCCGCGAAGGCGCTCACCAGGAGGAGCAGGGTGGACTTGGGCAGATGGAAGTTGGTCAGCATCCGGTCCACGGCCTTAAACCGATACCCCGGGTAAATAAACAGGTCGCACCAGCCCTGCTGCGCCTGAAAGCCTGAGGGCGTTGCGCAGTATTCCAGCACTCGGACGCTTGTGGTGCCTACCGCCACCAGGCGTTTCCCCTGGGAGCGCGCCGCGTTGAGACGCGCGGCCGCAGCCTCGGATAATTCGAAGTATTCCGGCAGCATCTGGTGCCGGGTATAGTCGTCCACCCGCACCGGCATGAACGTCCCCGGTCCCACGTGCAGAGTGAGGCGCACGATCTCGATGCCCCTCTGGCCCAGTTCCTGCAAAACCGTGTCGGTGAAGTGCAGCCCCGCGGTGGGGCAGGCCACGGCCCCGGCTTGGGCTGCAAAGACCGTTTGGTAGGTAGCGCGGTCCGAGAGTTCCGCCAGACGATTGATATAGGGCGGCAGGGGAACCGCTCCCGCCTCCAGCACCGCGGCCACCGCGTCGCCACTGGCGCAGGTGAAGCGCACCTCAACGACCCCCGGCTGCGGCAGAGCCAGAACCATTGCGGTCAGGTCAGCTCCGAAGTTCAGAGCCTGCCCAACCCGAAGGCTTCCCCGGTGCGTGGCCCGGGCCCGGGCTGCCTGGGGGACTTGGCCGTTGCCTTCGGCTTCCGGCAAGTGGTGGAGCAGCAACTCCACTTTGCCGCCGCTATCTTTATGGCCGTTAAGGCGCGCCGGAAAGACCCGGGTGTCGTTGACCACCAGGACGTCGCGATCGTCCAGCCATTGGGGCAGATCCCGAAAGCGCCTGTGACCGATTTCGCCCCCGTCTCGCTTTAGCACCATGAGGCGCGAGGCATCCCTTTTCTCCAAAGGGTATTGAGCCACTAACTCCGGCGGCAAAATGTATTCGTAATCTTCAATCAAGGGCATGGCGACGAGACTCGTCGTGTAATTTATTGTGGGTTGCACACAGCGCACCTATCGTAAGGTCGGGTTTAAAACCCGCCCCTACAGGAAGGTGTTCGCACCTTACGTCACCCTGAGCAGGAAGCCACCGGGAATAGAGTATAATTGACGCCGGAATCCGCATTTGATAAGTTTAACCCAGTCATTTTTTCGTGCAAGGACGACACCTATCGTGACTCGCAAATTCTTGACCACCATGGCGCTGATAGTCTGCCTCTGGCCCCTGCAGGCCGCCGCGGCAGTTTCCCCGGAAGCAGTGATAGCCCGGGTTCAGACCCTTTATGACAAAGCCGGCGGCTTTCAGGCCCGCTTTCTTCAGGATTCCCGTATTAAGGCAACCGGCGCCTCGGACTCCGCGGCAGGGTGGATGTATTTTATGAAACCCTCCCGCATGCGCTGGCAGTATGAGACCCCCCCGGAACAGAAAAAAGAAATCGTCTCCGACGGCCGGCTGGTGTGGATGTATATGCCCCAAGACGGCGTAGTCATGGTCTATAAGTTGGAGAAAGTGCTGCGTTCGGACCTGGTTATGCGGTTTTTTTCGGGAATAGGCCTGGTCCAAAAGGATTTTAATATTTCCTGGCAGCGCCCGCCCCAGGAGGGCGCCAGCTATGTTATCGACCTGTTTCCCAAAAAGGACCAGCCGGAGCTCAAGCGCCTCACCTTAACCATCAACCCCGACACCTATTTGGTGGAGAAGCTGGATTTTACCAACGCCTTAGGGGAGGAGAGCCGCTTCACCTTTACCCAGGTGAAGTTAGAGGTTCCCCTGGCCCCCACGTTCTTTACCTTTACACCGCCCCCGGGCGTCCAGGTGATCCGGGAAACTCCGGGCTCCTGATATGCGGTCCGGGTGGTTAAAAAGCTCTGAAGTATCCTAAAACTGTCTGAAGTATAGACTTCAAAAAACAAACCATGGAATTTACCCAGCAACAACAAGAAGTGCGGCATTGGTTGGAACGGCGCCGGGGAATTCTCCTGGCCCACAACTATCAGCCGGGAGAAATTCAGGATGTGGCCGATTTTTTGGGTGACTCCCTGGCCTTATCCATGACCGCGGCCAAAACCCCGGCCGAAGTCATTGTGTTTTGCGGGGTCCATTTCATGGCGGAAACCGCGGCCATCCTCTGTCCGGACAAAACCGTCCTCCTGCCCCGGGAAGACGTGGGCTGTTACATGGCCGCCACCATCACCGCGGAGCAACTCCGGACCCGGAAAGCCGAACTCCCCGGAGTGCCGGTGGTCACCTATGTCAATTCCACCGCGGCGGTCAAGGCCGAAAGCGACATCTGCTGCACCTCCGCCAACGTCGTCCAGGTTGTCAATTCTTTGACACCCTCCCGGGTTTTGATGGTCCCGGACCGCAACCTGGCCCTCTACACCGCCCGGCATACCAAAAAAGAAATACTCTATTGGGAGGGCTGCTGCAACGTGCACGACGGCCTGGGCGCCGCTGAAGTCCTGGCTTGCCAGGCCGCCCACCCCAAGGCCGTGTTCATCGCCCATCCCGAGTGCCGTCCCGAAGTTTTGGATCTGGCCCAAGAGATTCGCAGCACCAGCGGCATGCTTCAGTACGCGCGCCAGTCCAACGTCAAAGAATTCATCATCGGCACGGAAATGGGCATCCTCCATACCTTGCGCAAAGAAAATCCCGACAAACTTTTTTATTCCCCTTCCCCCCACTTGATCTGCCCGGATATGAAGCGCATCACTCTTCAAGACGTCATTGCCGCCCTGAAAGACAACCGCCACCAGATCACGGTGCCGGAGGAGACCAGGCGGCGGGCCCTCCAAGCGGTAGAGCGCATGTTGGCTGTTCCCCGTGATTAATGCGCCTTCTGATGCGGTGCGGTCAGGCAACTTAGTCCTCCATTCTTTTAAAGTGTTGGCCCGGTTCTTGCTGCTCCATTCAGTAAAGTATCGAATGGAAAGCTGAGAATTCACCATGTCTAAAAAAAATTCAGGGCCACGTCCTAACTATGATAACCTGGGCCATTTTTTGCACGATTTGGCCCAACCCCTGGCAACGGTAACCGGTCTGGTCGATCTTCTGCTCCTGGAAATGAATGAACAAGATAAGTTGTTCCAGGAAGTCCAGTTGATTAGTGACCAACTGGAGAAAATCATGTCAATACTTGGCGACATTCGCCAGATCGCCCGGGAGGCCGCCGAGCGTGAAGCAGAATCCCAGAAATCGCGCCGGTCTCCGTTGTCCTGATCTCCGGCCGCAAACGCCAGGCGCGGTCTGAAAGCCTCGCGTCGGTTTTCTATTCTCAGCAAGATCCTTTCCCAATCTTCCGCTCTCTTTCACATCGCAAGATACGAACTTCGGTCCGGCAGCCTTTCCCTTGCCAATCTCACCAAAAGCCCCTATCATGATGACAAAGCACGCCGGAAGTTATAGTGCTTGCCAAAAGTTCTTTCCTTATTATTCCCCTCTCCCCTTGCGGGAGAGGGCAAGGGTGAGGGGTAAATAAATTGGCAATGAATATAGGTCTGGATTCTTCCGGCTTTCCTATAAACCGGATTCCTGACTGCAAATAACTCGGGGCAGGCCCTCTAAGGCCTCATCCCCTGACCTATTCTCGCCATGGCACAGAAGGATGCTCCCCCTGAAGTTGTCTCCCGGGTGTATGAACTCCGGGACCGGATCAACTACCACAACTACCGCTACTATACGCTGGATGATCCGGTGGTCTCCGATGCCGAGTTCGATCGTCTTCTGGCCGAACTCATCCGGCTGGAGGAAACTTACGGCCTGGCCACGCCGGATTCCCCCACCCAGCGAGTCGGGGCTCAACCCCTGGACAAGTTTGAGACTGTCAACCACCGGCAGCCCATGCTGTCGCTGGAAAACGCCTTCAGCGAGACCGAGGTCCAGGAGTTCGACGAACGGCTGAAGCGGTTCTTGAAGACCGCGGACGAGTTTGACTATGTCCTGGAGCCCAAGATGGACGGCTGCGCCGTGGAGTTGGTCTATGAATACGGCCGCTTTACCATCGGCTCCACCCGGGGCGACGGCTACCGTGGCGAAAACGTCACCCAGAACCTCAAAACCATCCACACCATCCCCCTGGGGCTGTTGACCGAGGCGGAGGCGGTCCCGGAATTGCTGGAGGTCCGGGGCGAAGTCTACATGGACCTTCCAGAGTTCAAACAACTCAACGAAGAGCGCCTGGCCAAGGGCGATCCCGCCTTTGCCAATCCCCGCAACGCCGCCGCCGGTTCCCTGCGCCAGTTGGACCCCAAGATCACCTCAAGCCGGCCCCTGAAGATTTACTGTTACGGGATCGGGGAAGTGCGGGGACGCAGCTTCGCAAGCCAGTGGGAAATTCTCCAGACCCTGAAAGCCTGGGGCCTTAGAGTCAACCCCCTGATTGAGCGAGGCCGGGGAATCATTGCTGCCACCGCCTATCATCAGAAACTGGAGCACCAACGCCACGGCCTGCCCTATGAAATCGACGGCATGGTTATCAAGGTTGACTCTCTCGCCTTGCAGGAGCGACTGGGCACCAAGACCCGCAGTCCCCGCTGGGCCCTGGCTTTTAAATTTGCCGCCACCCAGGCCACTACCAAAGTTTTGGACATCGCGGTGAATGTGGGCCGCACCGGCGCAGTGACTCCCATGGCGGTGATGGAGCCCGTGGAGGTGGGCGGCGTTACCGTGAGCCGGGCTACCCTGCACAACGAAGACGAAGTGGCGAGGAAAGACGTCCGGCTCGGGGATACGGTCCTGGTCCAGCGGGCCGGGGACGTCATCCCGGAAGTGGTGAAAGTCATTATGGAAGCGCGTCCGCCCGACGCCCAACCCTTTAAGATGCCCACCCATTGCCCGGTGTGCGGCACCGAATTGGTGCGGCCTGAGGGCGAGAAGGTCACCCGCTGCCCCAACCCCGATTGCTTCGCGTCCCGGACCCGGGGGATTCAGCACTTTGCCGGGAAAAGCGCCATGGACATCGACGGCCTGGGAGAGAAGATCGTCCTGAAACTGGTGGAGGTCGGCCTGGTCAAGGATGTGAGCGACCTCTACCGGTTGACCGAAGGCGACCTCATTCCCTTGGAGCGCTTTGCGGAAAAATCGGCCCAGAATATCATCATGGCCATTCAGGCTAGCAAAAGACCGGCACTGTGGCGCCTGATCAACGCCCTGGGCATCCGCTACGTCGGCGAGGCCACGGCCCAGCTTTTGGCTCAGCACTTCCACAGCCTCGACGAATTGATGCAGGCCGACCTGGAGGAACTGCTGCATGTAGGGGGGGTGGGCAAACAGGTGGCTGCCAGTATCCGGGAATTTTTCGATGCTGCGCAAAATCAGGCACTGATCAAAAGACTCCAGGTAGCCGGAGTGATGGGATTGCCCCCAGGACCTGCCGCGGCCTCGCCCCTGGGCGGCAAGACCTTTGTCTTTACCGGGGGGCTGCCGCATTTCTCCCGGGACGAGGCCAAAGCCCAGGTGTTGGCCCGGGGCGGCAAGGTAACCTCGTCGGTGTCCGCCAAGACCGATTATGTGGTGGCAGGGATGGACCCCGGCAGCAAGTTGGCCAAGGCCCGGGAACTGGGGGTGACTATTCTGGATGAGGCGGCCTTTGAAGAATTACTCAAAAGGAGTGGCTGATGGCAGATAAGGCACGCGTCCACGTGTTGATCGAGGGTCGGGTCCAGGGGGTCTTCTTCCGGGCCTCCACCCGGGACGAGGCCCGGGCGCGGGGGCTCACCGGCTGGGCCCGGAACCTCCCGGACGGCCGGGTGGAAGCCTTATTCGAAGGCGACAAGCGGGTCGTTTCAGACATGCTCACCTGGTGCCATAAAGGCCCCCCTTATGCCTACGTGGACCGCGTCGAGGTTGAGTGGCAGCCCTATCAGGGAGACCTGACGGATTTTCGGATTGTGTATTGAAGGAAATCTCTGATACGGATTCTTGGGGAGAATGATTTTAAGGAGCTAATTAATTTGGCGAATTAGAATAAGCTTTTATGACAGGAAAATCGGATCCCCAAACTGGCAGCCTTAATGGGGCGCTGAACTTCATATTTGACAACCAGTTGCCACCTATACTATCCTATTAAAAATTTTAATAAATTACAATTTTAGAATTCTATTATGAAACTCGAAGAGCCAGCCAAGCAACAAAATGTTGCCGAAAAAGAACTCAGACGTCTGCAACATTTTGGCATGAAAAAAGTCAAAGAGCTTGGCTTAAAAGAAGAGGACGTACAGCGCTTAATTGATGAGTATCGATCCGAGGCATAATCATGGCTGACAACGAAATTTCTCCTTCCGGCGACCTCGTGTTCAAACCCTGTAGCCGGGCCTTTTTTGTCTATTACGTGGCCATGGCCCTGGTATTTCTGGGGCCTCGGCTCAACCCCGAGGTAGGGCTGCCGGTCTGGTTGGGGACCATTTTGGGGCTGATTATTGTGGCCGCGGTGGTCTACCAGAAATACGGTATGGAGTACCGCGTCACTGCCCAAGGCGTGGCCCGGGTCTGGCGCTGGCCGTCCCCCCGCCGTCAGGAGATTGCCTGGGAACACCTGGGAGAGGTCCTGGTGCTCCGGGGCCTGACCCAGACCGTGCTTCAGGTGGGCAATCTCGCTTTGCCGGATAAATCCGGGGGGCCCGAGATGTTCTGGCACGGCCTGGCCAACCCCAAAGACGTCAAAGACCTCATCGACGGCAAGCGCCCATGACAACCCTGGAAGAAGATTGGGGGACAGTCCCGGCCTTGCCCGAGCCTGCGCGGCAGGGTGTACCGTGGGAAGACCCGGAACTTTCCGGCTGGGTGGGATTCTTCCGCACCCTACGGGACCTCCTGCTCCACCCGGGGGAATTTTTTGACAACCTGGGCCCGGGAGGGCGGGCCGAGCCCTTGGCCTTTGCCCTTATCGTGTCCACCGCAGGGGTGTTGATCGCCCTCTTCTGGCACTTCCTGATTTTAGCAGGAGCTCTCGGGAACGCCCCCGGCCCGGTCTCTTCCTTAAACTTGGGAACTGGGGCGCTACTTGGCCTGATGATCGTATCGCCGCTCCTGGTGCTGGCGCACCTTGCAGTGGGGAGCCTGTGTTGGTGGGGGAGTATGGCGCTGTCAGGGGCCGGCCGGGATTTCACCCCGGCCTGGCGGATTTTCTGTTATGCCCATGGAGGTCTGGTCTTGGCTCTCATCCCCTTTTTGGGCATGCCGCTGGCTGGCGTCTGGATTCTGATCTTGATGTATATCGGCGCCAAAGAGGTGTTCGGGTTGTCTGCTTTCGGCGCTCTGGGCGCTCTGGCCACTTTCTTGATTTTCCAGGCCATGCTGGGGATGGTCCTTTTACTAGGCCTGACTATCGGCCTGGCCGGCCTGGGGTTCATGGCGTTGCTGGGCTGAAGTGGCCTGAGCCACCTGGGCTTCCCGCCGCTTCCGCCTGATTCTCAAGCCATGTCCGCCCCAGCCGATCACCAATCCCAACGCCAGGCTAATGTAGGCCAAAAGATAGGTGGGGATGACGGCCAGCTGAAATTTGAAAAGCTTAAGTTCCGGTCCCGGCTGTCCATTTTCCAAAGCAAAATCCACCAGCACAATGGCCAGGATGATCAGGATCGCCAATTTGAGTTTAGCCATAGGTGCCTCTCTTTTAGGGATCTCATAAGGAAATGCGTTCAAACAGGTATACTCATTGCCAAAAGTTTTTTCCTTTCCACCCCCTCACCCTAACCCTCTCCCACAAGGGGAGAGGGGATAGAAGGAAAGAACTTTTGGCACTCGCTATAATTTGGTAGCCGCAGGCTTTAGCGTGAAAATCCAAATCCCCCTTTTCCAAAGGGGGACTTTTTACTGCCTCCCTTAAGGCCATGCGGTTTCGTACAAAAAGGATCAACCGGCGCCTGACTTCTTTTAAATTACCTTTATGAACGCTCGGTATTACTCTTTCAGGTAGCGTTTCACCACCGCCTTCAGATCTTCCAGGTCCGAGGACTTGACCAGATATTCATCTGAGGCCCAGGTGGCAAAATCCTGCTTGTACTCGCCGTAGGCGGTGCTCAGGACCACCGGTAAATCCGGCCGCTTTTCCTTGATCTGCCGCAACGCCTCGATGCCGTCCATCTCCGGCATTTTGATGTCCAGGATAACCAGATCCAAAGGAATCTTGTCCACAACTTCCAGGGCTTCCCGCCCGTTGGCGGCCTGATAGACTTCGTAGCCCTCCTCCTTGAGTTCTTCGCTATATAAAAGGCGAATGCTCATTTCGTCGTCCGCCACCAAGATTTTTTTCATAACCGTCCTCCTTTAGGGGCCTTGAGCACGCTGGCGGGAACCGCACCCTGGCCAACATCTTTCACGAGACAATATTTTGCCACCGGCAGGGTAACGATGAAGGTTACCCCTTTGCCCATTTCGTTGTTAACCTCTATCTGGCCATAATGGCGGGAAACGATCCGTTGGGCGATAGCCAGCCCCAGGCCGGTGCCGTAATCTTTGGTGGAAAAAAACGGATTGAAGATATTGTGAAGCACTTCCATGGGAATGCCGCCGCCGGTGTCCGAGATGGCCGCCGCCGCATAAAGACCGTCGGGCCTTTCCACCGGAAAGGTGCGAATAGTCAGGGTGCCGCCGTGGGCCATGGCCTGGACTGCGTTCTGGAAGAGGTTATAAAAAACCTGCTTCATTTGCCGATCATCGCAGTGGAGCCGGGGCAACTGGGCAAATTCCCGCACGACCTTGATATTATTGGCATCCAGATCCCGCTGCACCAAAATCAGGGTGTCTTCGATGAGCTTGGCCAGTTCGTGGTCACCGTAATAGGACAGATTTTCCCCGGTGAAATCCAGGATTTCCCTCAGGAGTTTTTCCAGCCGGGTCACTTCCTCCTGGATTACTTCCACATAGCCCCGCAGCGGCGAATTAGGCTCCACCAACTTGGCGATGCGCCGGGCGAAACCGCCGATGGAGACCAGAGGGTTACGAATTTCATGGGCCATGCCCGAGGCCAGACTGCTGAGAGCCGCCAAACGGTCCGACTCCAACATCCTTTCCCTGATGAGAAGCAATTCCCGATTGTTGGCTTCGATGGTGGAATAGAGATGGGCGTTCTCCAGCACCAGGGCGGCCTGGGTGGCAAACATCTGGAGCACGTGGAGCGGCTCCGATTCCAGGGGGCGCCCAGAAGCCTGGTTGTCCACCAGGACCACTCCGGTGGTCCGGTCTTTCACCACCAGGGGCACCACAAAGAATTCTTGGGCCGTATACTTGCCTCCCAGTGCAGGGGGCACTCCCGGTCCTTCAACGGTCTCATGATGATGATAGGGAACCTTCCGCAGCACCGCCAGGGCCAACGGACCCTGATCCGCCCTGAGAGGGATTTCCCAATCACTCACCGGTATCGGGTCCGCCGGCGGCAGCATCAAGGCCCTGAGGCTGGAGGTCACGCCGGCAATGGGACTACGGCTGGCGCCTTTCGCACCTCGCAATATCTGAGCGGTTTCGTCCACCATGAGCACGACCACCCGATCGAACCCCAAGCCCTGCTCCAAAGTGAGGCCCTGGATGATAATCTCCAGGAGCCGATCCTCTTGCACCGACGTCAGCAAGACTTGGGAGATCTCTTGGAGGGCAGTAAGATTGCGGACCATGCGCTCGTTCTTTTCCGCCAGGTCCTCAACCTGTTGATAGGTGAGCGCATTCTCGATGGCGTTGACGATAACCCCCGCCATAGTAAAGAGCAGCTGGCGGTTTTCCGGGTCGAAGGGCAGATATTCGCCGTTGGGGTTGAACTTGTCGTACACCCCCAACGTGCCCGTCAATTGCCCTTTGAAGGTGAGAGGCACGGCCAGGCAGTAATGGGCATGGCCCGCCAGATCCTTTGATTCCCCTTCAAAATAGGGTGGCTCCCCCGAACCCGCAATGGGCAGCATTTTAGGCAAGGCCGGGCAATCCGTGGGGATCTGGCCATAACGGGACGAAACCCGGGGTTCCCCGGTGGCGGCATCTATAATCTGGAGGGCGGCGCCACGGGCGGTGATGACCTTGGCAGTGGTGCTGACGATGCGTTCAAGGATCTCATCGAGCTCGACGGTGGAACTCAACGCCTTCCCCACTTCGAAGAGCACCGACAGCTCGGCAATCCGTTTTTTGGCCTCTTCCTGAACGATGGCCTGGCGCAACGCGGCAGCCAGCATCAGGCAGGTCAACTGGACCCCCTGACGCTCAGGAGTAGTGAAGGAACGATCAGTCCGGTCTACCAGGATCAAGACCCCGTAGAGAAAATTGTCATCTGCCACCGGAAAGGCGGCCAGCGTCTGATAGGCGGGGTGAAGTTTTTCCAGGGGGGCATTAGCGGCCACCACCCCCGGCTCCTGGCGATGGACAATAGTGGCCTTGCGAGTGTTAGCCGTTTCGCCCACCAGCCCCTGACCCATGGGAAATTCCAGGCGCAGGTGAGGGGGCACCGGCCCCTGGCTGCTCACGTTGAGCAACAGGGTCTCTCTGGCTTTGTCCAGACCGAAATAGAGCGCCAGATCCATCTTCAGGTTCCGGGCCAGAAGATGAACCATGTTGTTGAGTCGTTCCCCAAAGCTTACGGTAGAGGTGAGCACCTCTACCATTTGGGTTAAAAACGCCGTGCGCTCCGATGCCATGGAACCTTACCCGCCCACCAAGCGCCGGCGTTTTTCCGCGGCTAGTTGGTACAATTCTACATATTTGGGGGCCGCGGTTTTGCCCCAGGAATAATCCAGGGCCATGTTGCTCTTCATCAGGGCCTCCCAGACCTGGGGTTGCTGGTAACTCGCCAGGGCCCGCTGCACCGCGCTCAAAAGCGACGCCGGTGTATACCCGGCGAACTTGAACCCGGTGCCCGTGACCCTGGCCGGGTCGAATTCCTCCACGGTTTCATCCAGGCCCCCGGTGGCCCGAACCACGGGAATGGTGCCGTAACGCAGGCAGTAGAGCTGGTCCAGGCCGCAGGGTTCATACCGGGAGGGCATGAGAAACATGTCGGCCCCGGCGATAATCTGGTGGGCCAGCGCTTCGGTGTAGCCGATCATGAGACCCAGGCGCTCATGATATTTGAGGCTCATTTCCTGGAGAATATAATGGTGGCGCTCTTCCCCGGTGCCCTGGATGATGAGACCCACATCCAGCTTCATCAGGTCATCCATGATACCTTCCACCAGGTCAATTCCCTTACGTTCGAAAAATCGGGTGGTCATGCCGAGGAGCGGCCGGTTCGGGGACAGCTTCAAGCCGAACCGGTCTAACAGGGCTTTCTTGCAAATTTTTTTCCCGGCAAGATTATTGCGGTCATAGTGTGCGGCCAAAAACTCGTCCTTTTCAGGGTTCCAACGCACATAATCGACCCCCTCCAGCACGCCGTAGAGTTCTTGGGCCCGTTCCTGGAACAAGCCCTCCAGCCCGAAGCCGTATTCCGGAGTCAGAATCTCTTCCCGGTATTTGGCCGATACCGTGGTAATCAGGTCGGCAAAGACTACACCACCTTTCATAAAGTTAATCTTGCCGTAAAATTCCAGGGCCTTGGGAGAAAGCAGTTCCCACCCCAGCCCGGTGAGGGGCAGGTCATAAGACGAAAATAACCCCTGGTAGCCGACGTTGTGGACCGTGTACACCACCGGCAAGCGCTGCAGGGAGGGACGGTCGTTATAGATGGTCCTCAGATAAACCGGTACCAGGCCGGTCTGCCACTCGTGTGCGTGGCAGACGTCAAACTCCAGCTTCAAGGCGTCGATCATTTCTACGACTGCCCGGGAAAAGAAAATAAACCGCTCGGCATTATCGTCGAAATCCCCATACGAGGTGCCGTAGAGACCCTCCCGGTTAAACAGGCTGTCCTGCCCGATAAAGTAAAAATTCAAATTGGGGTCGATCTGGGAGGTAAAGATCTCGGCCGGCAGGGTCTTAAAGGAGAGGGGAATGGAGAGGGTCTGCCCGGTGCAGGTGAGGGTGCGGCCTGATTCCCGCACCTGTCGGTAAAGGGGCAACACCACCGCCACCTCGTGACCCAGCTTGACTAAGGACCAGGCCAGGGCGTAGGTTACTTCCGCCAACCCGCCGCTGCGGGCAAAGGGATTTGCTTCCGGGGTCACCATGAGGATACGCATCTGTCATCCCCCGTGGATTACAGCGTCAACTCCCGAAGATACTTGGCCGCATCTTCCGGAGGCGTAGGATTAATGTAAAAGCCCGACCCCCACTCGAATCCGGCGATCAGGGTGAGCTTGGGCACGATCTCAAAATGCCAGTGATAGTAGGTGAGTTGAGATTCCCGTATGGGAGCGGTGTGCAGGATAAAATTGTACGGGACTTTGCCCAAGGCCTTCTCCAGGCGTTTTAAGGTTTCCGAGAAGATCTCGGCAAGCAGCCGGAAAGACTCTTCTTTTAAATCCACGTAAGAGGAAAGGTGCTCTTTGGGGAGAATCCACATCTCAAAAGGAGACCGGGGCGCAAAGGGACAAATGGTCAGAAATTCCTGATTCTGCAACACCACCCGGCCCTGCTGCTGAAGTTCCTGGCGGATCATATCGCAAAAAACGCAGCGTTCTTTGTAGTTATAATAAAACTTGCCGCCGCTCAATTCCTCCTGGACCAACTCCGGCACAATGGGGAGGCCGATGAGTTGGCTGTGGCTATGCTCCAGGGAAGCGCCCGCAGCCCGGCCCTGGTTTTTGAAAATCAGGACATAGCGGAAGCGGGGATCCTCGCTCAGGGTGACGATCCGGTCCCGGTAGGCCCTGAGCACCCGAGTAAACCCATCCAGGGAAATGGTGGCCAGGGAGAGCTGGTGGTCGGGGCTCTCAATAATGACCTCATGGGCCCCCACCCCGTTCATCTTATCGAACATACCTTCGCCGGCCCGGTCCAATTCCCCTTCCTTGGCCAAGGCCGGGAACTTGTTGTTCACCACCCGCAGTTGCCAGCCGGGAGTGTTGGGTTCGGTCCCGGGGTCCCGGTAGGCCAGAACCTCAGGTGGCGTGGTATGTTCATTGCCCGGATCGAAGGGACAAAAGCCGCCCTTGGTGACCTCCGGCTCCACAACAAAATCATGGGGGCGCTTCCCCCGCTCCGTCGATATGATCACCCAACGGCCGATGATGGGGTCCTTGCGTAGCTCAGGCATCAGTCTCCATTCCTAACTCCGTCGCCTCCTTTTGTGGGTGCTCGCTTGGTGCCGCCACGGGGTAACGGATGTTCCACAGTATACTTCTCTGGGGATATTTCGCAAGGGATTTGGCGGACATGGGATACTTCAACCCGCAACCTACCTCCGATTAAAAGCAAGATTTACGTTCTAAAAATCTCCTTGCAACTCCCTCTAAGTCATAATATAAGACGGCCGGGCTCATAGTCCAGTCCGGCCCGGCCATATGCGCGTTCGCTTTTGCTATAGCTGGCCGCTGATTGCTGTAAGCTACCTCCGAAACAGATACATGATCAAGGTCAGAACGACACTGATAAGGATGCAGGTCCCCAAGGGAAAATAAAAGCTGAAATTGCCGCGCTTATAGCTGATATCCCCAGGCAAATGTCCCAGCCAGGGGAGCTTGGGAGCCAGCAGGAATACCGCGCCAACCATCACCAGGAGCACTCCGATCACAATCAAAATGCGACCTAAATCAGACATATTGTCTTCATTTCAATCAAAGGTTTTTTATGATTTTGTCGTAATCGGCATGGGAACCGATCCAGAACCAAATCATGTGATTGTTGGATTTGACGCCCAAGGCTCTCCAACCCAGCCCGACACGGATGGAAAAGACGGGCTTGATACGATGCACCTTCTTGTAGCGAAGCATTGGATTTCCGGGGTCTTATCGCCAAAAGTGAAAGGCTTTTTTGGCTTTGCGCTGGACCGGCTCGGGAAGATTACGGAAGGCTTGACGAAACTTTTTGGTGACTTGGGTGATCACAACGGTTCTTCGTCAAGGGAGACCGTTCTGCCTTCCATAAATTCCGTCAAAGCCTCATCAGACAATTGGGAAATCTGGTCTTGGGATTGGGCGAAGGCCCGGTCCCAAAGCTTTTCGGAGGCAATTTCGTCGAGCAGCAGCGCGGCCAGCGCTTCTTGTTCTTCGGGGGGAAGTTGGGAAGCCTGGGCGAAGGCTTCCTCAAGCCGAGTGTTCATACTTTTATCCTCGCTTATAAAATAGTTAGCACAATTAAATTATTGATTCAATGCTGCTGCTCCCCCTTGGACTATTATTAGGGTCTTTAAGCAAATTTTCAAGTGGATTCCCGTTTCAGACGAATTATCTCGCCCTATTGTCAGGTGCATTTAATTCAGGTTAAAATGTTTAAATTATGTTGATTATTCCGGCCATTGACCTCAAAGACGGCAAATGTGTGCGTTTGCGCCAGGGGCGGGCCGAAGACGTCACCGTCTTCGGCGACGACCCCGTGGCCATGGGCCTGAAGTGGCAGGAGGCGGGAGCCCAACTCCTTCACGTGGTGGACCTGGACGGCGCCTTCAGCTCCGAACCCAAAAATCTGAAGTCCATTCAGGCTCTCCGTGAGGCCTTGTCCATCCCCATCGAACTGGGCGGCGGCATCCGTACCTTGGATATCATAGCTGCATATATTGAACTGGGCATCGACCGTCTCATCCTGGGCACCGCGGCCCTCAAAGACCCCGACTTGGCGGCCCGCGCCTGCGCCGACTATCCCGGCCGCATCGCCTTCGGCCTGGATGCCCGAGACGGCTTCCTGGCCGTGAAAGGCTGGACCGAAACCAGTCAGAAGAACGTCCTCGAAGTGGCCCGGGAACTGGCCAAACTCAAGCCCGCGGCCTTCATCTATACCGACATCGCCCGGGACGGCGTGAAAACCGGCGTGAATCTTGCGGCAACCCAGACCCTGGCGGAAAGGGTGGATGTGCCGGTCATTGCCTCCGGCGGCGTGAGTTGCCTGGACGACATCAAAGCCCTGCTGCCCCTGGAGCCTTTGGGGATCATCGGGGTCATCACCGGCCGGGCTCTGTATGACGGCAGCCTGGACCTGAAAGAGGCCATCCGCCTGGCCCAAGGCGAGTGAGACAGTAATCAGTTGATAGTTTTTTCTGCTCACTGGCGACTCGACTGTTTGCCTCAGCCACTGATTTTTTAACTGAACGGGCCATAAGTGGTCTGATCAGTTTTTTCTACCACTGATTACTGATTACAGACCATTAACCACTCTTAATAAACATGACGTTAACCGATAACCATGACTATCTCCACCGGGTCCAGCGCCCCACGCGCTACCTGGGCCGGGAGATTAACGCCGTCTTCAAAGACCCCCGGGCCGTCGCCCTGCGGGTGGCCTTACTCTTTCCCGATCTCTACGAAGTGGGGATGTCCCACCTGGGGCTGAGCCTGCTCTACGGCATTTTGAACCGGGAGGAACATATCTGGGCCGAGCGGGCCTACGCCCCGGCGCCGGACCTGGAAGCGGATTTGCGGTTCCGGCGTCAACCCCTCACCAGCCTGGAGTCCGGCACTCCTTTAAACGCCTTCGATCTCTTGGGCGTCAGCCTCCAATACGAATTGGGCTACACCAATCTCCTGAACATGCTGGACCTGGGTGGCGTGCCCCTTTTGGCCGAAGACCGCGACGCTACCCACCCGGTGGTTATTGGCGGCGGCCCCGCCGCCTTCAACCCCGAGCCCGTGGCGCCCTTCTTCGATGCCCTGGTCTTAGGCGACGGCGAAGAGGTGATCCTGGAGATAGCCGCGCTGGTGGCAGATTGGAAGGCGCAAAACGGCACCCGCTCGAAGTTGTGGCAGGCCCTGGAAACGCTCGATGGCGTCTACGTCCCGGCCCTTTTCCGTATGGACTTCGACGAATCTGGCACCCTCCAGACCATTCATCCTCTGGGACGCAAAAGCACCGTGGCCAAGCGGGTCCTGGACGATCTGAATCGCATCCCCGTCTCCGCCTTTCCTCTGGTGCCCTCCTGCCAGATTATCCACGACCGCCTCAACGTCGAGATTTCCCGGGGCTGTACCCGGGGCTGCCGTTACTGCCAGGCTGGCATGATCTATCGGCCGGTTCGGGAGCGCGACCCCGCCGCCGCGATCAAATGGATAGAAGACGCCTTGGCCGCCACGGGTTTTGAAGAGGTCTCGCTCTTAAGCCTCAGCATCGGCGACTACGGGCCCCTGCCTGGCCTGCTCCAAAGCTTGATGGACCAATTGTCCCCGGCGCGGGTAGCCATATCGCTGCCCTCGATGCGGGCCGACACGCTCACCCCGGAGATGATGGCTCAAATTAAGCGGGTGCGCCGCACCGGCCTCACCCTGGCTCCGGAAGCCGGCACCCAGCGCCTCCGCCAGGTGATCAACAAAAACCTCACCGAGGCGGCCATCATGGACTCGGCAAGCCGGGCCTTTGGCGCGGGCTGGCAGCTTCTCAAGCTCTACTTTATGATCGGCCTGCCCAGCGAGACCAAAGAAGACCGGGAGGGCATTGCGACCCTGTCCCGGCAGATTCTCGCGGCCGCGCCCCGAGGCGCCCGCCCCCGGCTCAACGTCAGCCTCTCCAGCTTCATCCCCAAGCCCCACACCCCGTTCCAGTGGGAGCGCCAGGAAAACCTGGAGGAGTGCCGCCGCCGCCTCTTCGAAGTCAAGGACCGCCTGCGCCAGAAAAACATCCAAAGCAAATGGAACTCCGCGGCCCAGACCTGGCTGGAAGGCGTCTTTTCCCGGGGCGACCGCCGCCTGGCTAAGGTTCTGCTGGAGGCCTACCGCTTAGGCTGCCGCCTGGACGCCTGGAGCGAACACATGCGGCTCGAACCCTGGCGAGAGGCCTTTCGCCTGGCCGGGGTGGACCCGGACTTCTATTTACGGGAACGCGGCACAGACGAAATGCTGCCCTGGGACCATGTGCACTGCGGCGTCAGCCGGGAGTTCCTGCTTTCAGAGCGGGACCGGGCCGAGCAGGGCCTGGAGACCCCGGACTGCCGCCAGCAAGGCTGCCAGGACTGTGGCGTCTGTGACCACGACACCATTGACCTTAAGCTTCAAGACCCGGTAGGCTTGCCACCAGCGCCGCCGCAACCCCCGGCCCCGAGTCCGCAGGCCCCCTGCCGCTACCGTCTGACCTACGCCAAACTCGACGAGGGCCGTTGGCTGGGCCACCTGGAACTGGTGGGGTCGCTCTATCGCAGCCTGCGCCGCTCCGGATTGCCCCTATCCTTTACCAAAGGCTTCCATCCCCTGCCCCGGGTCTCCTTCCACGGCGCCCTGCCGTTGGGGGTGGAGAGCCTGACGGAAATCATGGACGTGGAACTGACGGAGCCCGTCCCCGTTGACACGCTGGTGGCCACCCTGAACCGGGTGCTGCCCCGCGGCATTAAGGTCCTTGAGGCGTTCCCTTTGAACCGGCGTCAGGACCCGCCGGGGCGGGAACACGCGGTCTATGAAGTGGCCAGCCGCAACCCGGTCTTTGAGGCCACAGCCGCGGCTACCTTCTTAGCTCAAGCAGAATTTATGGTGACCCGGCATCGGCCCAAGGGCGATGAACGCGTGGACCTGCGGCCCCTGGTTGCCGATCTGACGGTCATGGACCCCTTGCACCTGCGCCTGGACCTGCATCGCCAGGAAAAGGGCAACGTCAAGGTCACCGATGCCCTGGCCGCCATCTTCGCGCTCGACGACAGCCAGGCCCGAGAACTGCGCATCGTGAAAATTAAAAGTAATTAGGTGGGGCGGGCCTCCGCGCCCGCCACCACTTTTCCTTGGTAGCCGCTGGCTTCAGCCTGCGCGCATTTACTTGGTGGCACAGGCGTCTCGCCTGTGCTGAGAAAAGTAGGGTGGGCACCGCCCATCATTAATTTGGATCGATTGACATAATGGGCAGTGGTCGCCCTGCTGCGTGCTGCTCACTGATCACGGATATATTAACTTTATGGCCAATTTGCTCTTAATCAGCGTCACCGCCTGCGACACCCGGGTGGCTTTCGTCGAAGACGGCCGCCTGGCCGAATTCTATGTGGAAGGCCGGTCCCAATACGGCCCGGTGGGCAACATCTATAAGGGCCGTGTAGTCAAGCTTCTGCCCGGCATGTCCGCGGCCTTTGTGGATGTGGGCATGGACCGGCCCGCCTATCTCTTTGCCGAAGATGTCACGACCCAGGAAGATGAATTCTTCCAGCTTTGGCTCAAGGACGAAGTCAACGAGACCCCATCCGGCCGGCGGCTCCCGGCTCCTTCCATCACCGACCTGCTCCATGAGGGCCAAGACCTGTTGGTCCAGGTTTTGCGCGGCCCCGCGGCGAACAAAGGCGCCCGCCTCACCACCCACATCAGCCTGGCCGGTCATTATCTGGTCTATATGCCCACTTTGGTGCAACTGGGGATTTCCCGCCGCATCACTGATGAGGCCGAGCGCCAGCGCCTCAAGGCCCTCCTGGAAGAATTGAAACCCGCCGAAGGCGGCCTCATCGCCCGCACCGCCAGCCGGGACCAAAACCTGGAGAAGATGTCCCGGGAACGGGACGTGCTTCTGGGCGTGTGGCAACGCATTCTGCGCAGAAAAGGCCCGGCCTCTTGTCCTTCCCTTCTCCACCAGGAAATGGAAGCCGGACGCCGGGTGGTGCGGGAGCTCTATTCCCCCGAAGTCGACCGGGTGCTGGTGGATGACCCCGCCGCGTTCGAGGGCATCGCCGATTACCTGGAATCCCTCAACCCCTGGGATAAATACCGGGTGGAACTCTATACCGAGCCTGAGCCCATCTTCAGCCATTTCGGCCTGGACCTCGATTGGCACAAGCTCCTGGCCCCCCGGGTCTGGCTCAAAAGCGGCGGTTATCTGCTCATCGAAGCAACCGAAGCCCTCACCGCCATCGACGTCAATACCGGCAAATTTGTGGGCCGCAACCACCTGGAGGAGACCATCCTCAAGACCAACCTGGAAGCCGCCAAGGAGGTCGCCCGGCAACTAAGGCTCCGCAATATCGGCGGTCTCATCGTCATCGACTTTATCGACCAGGAAAAGGCGGCCAACCGGGACTTAGTCTACCAGACCTTTGTGCAGGCCCTTTCCCGGGACCGGGCCAAGACCACGGCGCTGCCCATCTCCTCTCTGGGGCTGGTCGAGATGACCCGGCAGCGGGTCCGGGACAGTCTGGCCCAGACGATCATGGAGAATTGCAGCGCCTGTAACGGCAAGGGCCTGACCTTGACGCCCCGGACCCTGGCCTGCGACATCATGCGCCAGCTCACCGCCGAAGCCCGGGAGTTCCCCGGCTGCCGCCTGCAGCTTTCGGCCCACCCCCAGGTCACCAAAATTTTGCAGGACGAGTCCGCCCCCCTCCTGGACCGCCTCACCAGAGAGCACCAGGTCCAGGTAGAATTAACCCCCCAGCCCCAGTTTGCCCGGGACCACTTTGTCATTTCCCGCGAACTCCCGAGGTAGGGGCAGGTGTCAGGTTTCAGAGGTTAGGGTCAGACAGTTAGCAGTTGCCAGGGGTCAGTGGTCAGTGTTAAATGAAATAAGGCGAATACCCCTCGTTACCAAGCTCCAGCTTGGCGATGGGAATGTCTCTGGCGGGTGGACCTGTTATTATTCTGGTTCCCAAGCTGCGCTTGGGAACCCCATTGATTGGCAAAGCTTTGCTTTGTTGATGAATCCGTGTCTTAATTGGAAGGTTCCATAAGTCAAAGGTGCCCAAGCCAAGCTTGGGCCAAAATTGCGTTCCCAAGTACAACTTGGGAACGAGAAAACCCCTGAAACCTGGAACCTGAAACCTGAAACCTATGACTACTGCTCCCATCATTCTAGGCACCGCTGGCCACATTGACCACGGCAAAAGTGCCCTGATCAAGGCCTTGACCGGGACCGACCCGGACCGCCTCAAGGAAGAAAAGCTCCGGGGCATCACCATCGAGCTGGGCTTTGCCGAGTTGGAACTGCCCTCCGGCCAGCACTTAGGGATCGTGGATGTGCCCGGCCACGAGCGCTTCGTGCGTCACATGGTGGCCGGCGCTTCCGGCATGGACCTGGTGGCCCTGGTCATTGCCGCGGACGAAGGCGTCATGCCCCAGACCCGGGAGCACCTGGAGATTTGCCAGCTCCTTAAGGTCAAGCAGGGTCTGGTGGTCCTCACCAAGGTTGACCTGGTGGAAGAAGACTGGCTGGACCTGGTGGAGGAAGAGGTGAAGGACGCGCTTAAGGGCACCTTCCTGGAAGGCGCACCCATGGAGCGCTTCTCCGCGGTCACAGGCCGCGGCAAGGAACACCTGCTCGCGACCTTAGGCGAACTGGCCGCCCAGGTGCCCCCCAAGCCGGTCACCGGCATCTTCCGCCTGCCCATCGACCGGGTCTTTACCATCAAGGGTTTCGGCACCGTGGTCACCGGCACCGCCATTTCCGGCCGCTTGAAGGTAGGCGAGGCGGTGAACATCTATCCCCCGGCCTTTAAGGCCAAGGTCCGGGGTCTGCAGGTACACGGTCACACCGTCGAGTCGGCCCTGGCCGGCAACCGCACCGCCATCAACCTCCAGGGCCTCGAAAAAGAGGAAGTGGCCCGGGGCATGGTGGTGGCGCCCTCAGGAGCTTTGATCTCCAGCCGCCGCCTGGACGCTTATCTGGAGGTCCTCCCCAGCGCCCCGCGGCCGCTTAAACACCGCCAGGCGGTGCGCTTCCATACCGGCACCAGCGAGAGTGTCGCCATGCCGCTGATCCTGGACGCGGATGAGTTTGCCCCGGGGGCCTCGGGGTACGTCCAATTTTTCCTGAGGGAACCTCTGGCCCTGAAACCCGGCGACCGCCTGGTGATCCGTAGCTTCTCCCCGGCCTTTACCTGGGGGGGCGGCATCGTCCTCCACGTCAACCCCACCCGGCACAAACGGCGCCAACCCGAATTGCTGGACCACCTGAAAACCCTGGAGCAGGGCGCGCCGGAAGACATCCTGCGCCTCTATCTGGCCGAAACCGGAGCCGCGGGCCGCTCCCGGGCCGAACTCACGGCGCTTTTGCCCTGGGACCCAAGCGACTTGGCCAATCTGCTGAACGCGCTCATGCTCAAGGGCCAGGTCCTCAATTATGACCAGGAGAATCAGCGCTATCTTTTGACCGCCACCCTCCAGGAACTGGAACAACGGGCACAGCAGCTCTTAACCGATTACCACCGGAAATTCCCGCTCAAGCCCGGCCTGTCCAAAGAAGAGTTGCGGCGGCAACTGCCTGCCGCCATGGAGGTCCGCCTGTTCAACTATCTTCTGGGCGATCTGGCCCAAAAGAAACGGATCGTCTCTGAAAAGGACCTGGTGCGCCTGACTACCCATAAGGTGACCCTGGGCCAGGACCAGGAGGACCTCTCCCGCCGCCTGGACGAGCTGTATCGCCGGGGCCATTTCTCGCCGCCCACCTTCAAGGAGGCCACCGAGGCCCTGAAGATCCCCCCCGATAAAGTCAAACAACTCCTCCAGGTCTTGGTCAACCAGACCCGGCTGATCAAGGTTAAAGAAGACCTCTATTTTCATCAGGCCGCTATGCATGAACTGAAGGCCGCGCTTATCGATTTTCTCAAGAAAAACCAAGAGATTACCGTTAACCAGTTCAAGGACCTGACCCAAACCAGCCGCAAATTCACCATCCCCCTCCTGGAATACTTCGACTCCACCCGCACCACGGTCCGGGTGGGCGAGGCCCGGAGGTTGCGGGAAGGCGCCTGACCTATCCTGCGGCTAAGAGGACCAGCCATGAATCCCCCTCGCCTAAGCTATCGGCAATTCTGCCTGATCATTCTCCTGGCCTGGTGCGCCCTGGTTTCGCTTCCTTCCGGGGCGCTGGCCTTATCGGCCCAAGACCTCATCGTCGTTTACAATCGCAACGTGCCCGACAGCCAGGCCGTGGCCGCCTATTACGCCGAAAAACGCCAGGTGCCGCCTGATAATCTGGTGGGGGTGGAGGTTTCTTCCACGGAAGACATGTCCCGGAAGGAGTTTGACGAGAAATTGACCCCTCCGGTAAGAACCCTGGTGAATAAACTCAAGACCCAAGGCAGGACTCCGGCCATTCTGCTCGCTTACGGCATCCCCTTGCGGGTGGGGGCGGCCCCGGCCACCAAAGCGGATCAGGCCCTTGGGGAACTCGCTACCCAAAAGCTTAACGAATATCAAAAACAGGTCATGGAACTGGCTATGAGGCTGGACCAATTGACCCCGGCCTTGCCTGCCTTACCAGGCAAACCCGTTTGGGGCGAGCCCTCCAAAAAACTGACCTATACCCCGCGGCAAATCCTGACCATGGCCCAGCAGTCATACCAGCGGGGAGTAGCATATTTGCAAAAGCAGCCCGCAGACCCAAAAAATCGATCCGAGATCACGTCCCTGTTGATTAAATTGGGCGGGGTCTCCCCCGAAGCCCAAGCCTTGATGGCAAGAACCGCCCAGAAACGGGACAGGCATTTGCCCCCGCGGCAAAGAGAATTCTTGGGCTTAAATCAGGACGACAAACAAGAAGTGGAAGAAGGAATGTTTCGGGGTATCTTGCCGGACACCGCCCAGAAAACCGCGGCGGCTATCGGCTCTACCCGCGGACTCCTGGGAGAAATGAAATTCTGGTTTGAGGCCCGGCTACAGTATGAGAATCACCAAACCATAGCGGCAGTGGATAGTGAATTAACCCTAATAATTGCCGGTCCCTATCAAAAAACCGGCTGGCTTCCCAATCCCTGGAACTTAACGTTTAACCGCCTCTCGTTCATTCGCGCCGTTCGAGATCATACCGTTATGGTGGGCCGCCTGGACGGCCCCACCCCCGCCATTGCCCGGCGCCTGGTGGACGATGCTTTGGCCGTGGAAAAAACGGGCCTGAACGGTGTCTTTTATATTGACGCCCGGGGGCTTTCGGGCAAAGCCGCAACGGGCAATTATGCCTGGTTTGATGAACACTTACTGCGCCTCTCTGATCTGATGGCGAAATACTCTGCGATGAAGGTGGTTCTGGATAAAAAGCCCGCGGTCTTTCCACCGGGTTCCTGCCCGGATGCGGCCCTCTACTGCGGCTGGTATTCCGCGGGCAACTACGTGCCCGCCTTCAAATGGCAAAAAGGCGCGGTGGGCTACCACGTGGCCAGCTATGAGGCCACCACCTTGAAGAAGCCGGACGGCAAAGTCTGGTGCAAACGCATGCTGGAGGAAGGGGTGGCTGCCACCCTGGGGCCGGTGACCGAACCCTATCTAAACTCCTTTCCTCTTCCGGACCAGTTTTTCCCCATACTGATGACCGGCAAACTGACCTTGATAGAGGTTTACTTTCTTACCGTGCCGCAGGTCTCCTGGATGCAAATCCTCATCGGTGATCCCTTGTATTGTCCATTTAAGAAAAATCCGGCCATCCAGGCCTCCCGAGGCAAAGACGTCGTGCCCCCGAAGCAGGACTAAACGATTTGCCTCACGTTGCGAATGGCGGGATCATGGGATAAAATGCGCTATGTTTTATCATAGTTTTTGGGGGTTACGGTGCGCTGACCGATTAGGGGTGAGGAGATTAGACCTCCCACCCGGATCTGCCCGAGAGAATTTTCCGAGATGACCACCATGTCATTTTTAGAGCACCTGGAAGAGTTGCGCCAGCGTCTCATTGTCTGCGTGGTGGCCGTCCTCATTTGCATGGCCATTGCCTGGCCTTTAGTCCCCACGGTGCAGAAATACATCACCCGCCCCTTGCAGGAACCCTCGGTGACCCAGGAATGGTCGTATGCCGCGGAATCCTGGGTTATGCAGAAATTTCCCAGTCTGGCCCAACGCCTGGGTTTACACCCGGAGCCTCCCAAAGTTAACCCCCACCGATTGAACTACATGGCCCCGCTGGAGCCCTTTTTCGTCCAGATGAAGATTGCCATGATCACCGGCCTGGCTTTGGCCTTTCCCCTCATCCTTTACCAGATGTGGCTGTTTTTTGCCCCCGCCCTTTACCCTAAGGAAAAGAAGATTATTTACTATTTTCTTCCCGTCGGCACGATCGCCTTCATCCTGGGAGATATCTTTTTCCTCAAAATGGTATGGCCCCTGATCATCTCCTTCTCCATGCGCTTTGAGAGCGACTTCCTATTCTCCATGCTCAACCTGACTCAGTTTGTCAATTTCTGCCTGCGCCTGCTCCTGCTGTTCGGGTTGATCTTTGAACTGCCCCTGATCCTGTTGATCCTGGCTCGGGTTGGGATAGTCCGGGTAGATTTCTTGCGTCGCCAGCGGCGGGTGGCGTTCCTGCTCAGTGCCGTGGTGGCGGCCTTTCACGCCGACGTGCTCACCATGGCGGCCATCGCCATACCGCTGTATGCCATGTATGAACTCTCCATCCTGACGGTCCGGGTGTTCGGCGGACCCCACAGTCGGGGTCAGGAGCCGGAGTCCGCCCCGGTGCCGGCGGAAACTGATCTGGAGCCACCCTCCGCATCCTAATCCCTGGGTGATCTTGCCGATTCCCTGAAAGTACAAATACTCGCTTCCCTTGAATTTATTGATAATTTGGCTATCTTCACCGGTAACCGATAACTGAAAACTGTATTACATTGACATCTTTGTGGACTGACCTATATATTCACGAGATAAGGATAATCAGAGGTTTATGATGCACACCGACATGGAAAAACCGGGCGCAGGCGGTGACACCCCCGGTGCCGAAAAGCCCCGTAGCTGGCTGGGACAGGTGCTCGGTCGCCTGGCCGGTTGGATGGGGGGATATGATTACCATTACGCCGGGTATCTGCCCAGCCGCCCGGGATTCTTGTTGCGCTATACTCTGGACCCGTTCTTCAAACGGGTTACGGTGAACCCCCGCCATCTGGAGCGGTTGCAGGAGCTGTCTCAACAGGGCGCAGTGGTTTATGCCTTGAAATACCGCAGCCATATA
The DNA here is from genome assembly GCA_041648175.1 of Desulfobaccales bacterium. Taxonomy (NCBI): domain Bacteria; kingdom Pseudomonadati; phylum Thermodesulfobacteriota; class Desulfobaccia; order Desulfobaccales; species Desulfobaccales bacterium. The sequence goes on from JBAZPO010000014.1 coordinate 85,317, forward strand.
GATTTTCTGTTCTTTAACCGACGTTATCAAAAACTGGGTGTGGTGGCCCCGGAAGTGGCCTTTGACCTGAACCTGTGGATGTGGCAGCCCCTGTCCCATCTGATTCAGATCATCTCCGCTGCGGTCAATTATTTTACCCGGCGCCGCTCCTGGCCCAATCCTTTCCAGGATGGTTATTTCCTCAAGACCATTCAGGAGAAACGCGGCTCCCTCCTCTTTCTGGTGGACCAGGTGGGGTTCCGGCAGCGCTTCCTCAAGCCCCGGGAAGACCCCATCCGCCATCTCCTGGAGATCCAGGAACAGGTGGATTTCCCGATTTTTCTGGTCCCCCAAATGGTGATGTACGAAAAGATCCCCTTCCGGGATTACAAGGGGTTATGGCAGCTCTTTTTCGGCGATAGCGAAAACCCCGGCCGGCTGCGGAAGCTGGGTCTGTGCATCCTCAAGGCCAAGGGCGCGGTAGTGGAAGTGGCGGAGCCGGTGAACCTCAAAGAGGCCCTGGCCGCCGCGGCTGACGACGTCCGCCTGCGCGATCTGGCCCAGCATATCCGGCGAGAAATGATTCAGCGTCTCGACTTGCAGCGGCGGGTGATTACCGGACCGGTGGTCAAGTCCCGGGAAGAAGTCATGGAACTCACCCTCACCGACCCGGCCCTGAGCCAGTCCATGGAGCACCTGGCGGAAACCGAAAAAAAGAAGCTCGCCAAAATCAAGAAGACGGCCCAGGATTACTTCTGGGAAATCTCCGCCGATCCCAGCGTGTTTTACACCAGCAGCATGCATAAAATGGTGAGTTGGCTATCCCAGCATCTGTTCGACGGCATTGTCTTTGATGAGCAGGGGTTCGAGAAGGTGCGGGAAGCCAACCAACGGGGCGGCCTGATTTTCGTGCCGTGCCACAAAAGCCACCTGGATTACCTCATCCTTAATAACCTCATTTTCCAACACCACATGCAATCGCCGCGCATTGCCGCAGGCAAGAACCTCTCCTTCTGGCCCTTAGGCCCGATTTTCCGGGGCTCCGGCGCTTTTTTCATCCGCCGCCGGTTCCTGGGCGGCAAACTGTATGCCGAGGTGCTCTACACCTACATCAAGACCCTGATCAAAACCGGCTTTAACCTGGAGTTCTTTATTGAAGGGGGGCGCAGCCGCACCGGCAAATTGGTGCTGCCCAAGCTGGGACTCCTCAATATGATCCTTCGGACCTACGATGAAGGGGCCGCTCCCGATATTCTCTTTGTCCCCACCTTCATCGGTTATGACCAGGTGTTGGAGGAAAAAGCCTATCTCAAGGAGTTGGAGGGCGGCAAAAAAGAGACGGAATCGATGGGCCAACTGGTCCATGCCCGAAAATTTCTCAAGAAAAGTTACGGCCGGGCCTATATCCAGTTCGGCGAACCCCTGTCCCTGAAAAACTACCTGTCCCAGTTACACCAGACGGAGCCCGGAGAGGTTCAGGCCCGTCACCATGGCCAGGAACTGGCTTACCGCATCATCCAGGCCATTAATCAGATTTCCGTGGTCACCCCCTTCTCCCTGGTCTGCGCCGCTCTCCTCACTTATCCCAGGAAAGGCGTCTACCGCCGGGAACTGCTGCAAATCATCCAGGTTCTCTTTGATTATCTCAAGGCCCAGAAGGTGCCTGAGGCCGATTCCCTGGAGGATCTCAATCAGGCGGTAGAGGATACTCTGACCCTGTGCGAGTCCCGCAAGCTCGTCACCCCTATCGAGAAGGAAGAGGGTTTGACTGATGAATTAGGGTTGGGCGGCTACAGCATCGATGAGACCAAACGCCCACTTTTGGAATACTACAAAAACAATATTCTCCATTTCTTCCTGCCCGCGGCCATGGTTTCCCTTGGAATCCTGGCCCGCCAGGGTTTCGAATTCAACCGGGCCCAAATCCTTGAGGATTATGGCTTCCTTCAGGATTTTTTCCGGAACGAATTCATTTTCAGCGATGCCGATCCCCAGGCCCAGATAACCCAAACCCTGGCCTATTTCCAATCCCGAGGAGTAGTGATCAATCTCGATCCCGAGGAGGCCTCCTATACCCTGTCGGCTTCCGGCCTCAAAGAACTGGTCTACTTCGCCAACCTGCTGTTCAACTACCTGGAGTCCTATTGGGTGGTGCTGCGCTCCATGAAGTATCTCCAGAAAAAGCCCCGGAGCGAGAAGGAATTCTTGAAGCGTATCCAGTCCATCGGCCAGAAACTTTTCAAGCTGGGCGAAGTGGAGCGCAGCGAGGCCCTCTCGGAAGCCACCTTCCAAAATGCCTTGAAGATTTTCGGGGAAAAGGGGATTGTCCTAAAAAAGGCCCCGGAAGGCAAAGGGGCCACCACCTTCAGCCGGCCCGCCGACGAAGACGCCAAAGAATACTACGGCCGCCAACTGGCAAGGTTTCTCCGGCGCTGAGAGCTGGAAGGAGCTATGTCACCCGCCCAGCCTTTACCATTGTCGATGTCGCGGTAAAGTCCGCTCGGACGTAGGGGCGGGGTTTCCCCGCCCGGCCAGTGACGTTTTTTAAACCGGGCGGGGACCCATTCTCTACACTTGCTTAAATGAACAGTATCGTGGCTAAGCCATCAATTCCCGGAGCCGCCGGACGTTTTCCGCAATGGGTTTCTTATTGAAAAGCCCGGAACCGGATACGAACACATCCGCGCCCGCAGCCACCAGGTCTTTCACCGTGTCCACATGCACTCCGCCATCCACCTGGATAAGCGTGGGCAGGTTCTGTGCGTCAATCATCTGCCGCAGCCGCCGTATCTTGGGGAGGACCCCGGGGATGAATTTCTGCCCGGAAAAGCCCGGATTCACCGTCATCAGCAGCACCATGTCCACTTCCTTGAGCACATATTCCAGGCAGTTCAAGGGAGTAGCCGGGTTCAGGGTCACCGTCGCTTTGGCCCCGGCTTCCTTGATCTGCTGGATAAGCCGTTCCAGGTGCACCGTGGCTTCCACATGAATCCCCAGCCAGTCGGCCCCGGCCCTGACAAAATCTTCGACGTAGCGCTCGGGATTGCTGATCATCAGGTGTACATCCATGGGCAGGGTGGTAGCCTGCTTGAGGGCCTGGGTCACTGCCGGACCGATGGTGATATTGGGGACAAAATGCCCATCCATGACATCCACGTGAATCCAATCAACGCCGGCCTGCTCCGCTTCCTTCACCTGCTCCGCCAGGCGGCCGAAATCTGCTGATAATATCGAGGCAGACAGTTTTTTCATAGACGCTCCAGTTTCCCCTTTTTGACAATCACAGGCCGGGTCTTGGTTCAACTTACCCTTTGCATCAGAGAAAAATCAAGGCGGGAATGCTGCCGGGAGGAATTTTGTTCGCCAAAACCTCTCTCAGGGGAACGGTGCCTGGCAATGCCCCTGCCCCCGAAGGATTCTTGCACCTTAAGCGATGTAACTGGCTTCGTCCTTTACCCTTGCGGCCGCTTCAAGGTCCGTCAGCCAGAGAATCTCCCCCGATTGCGGGTCAATGAGTTGGGCCGGCAGACGCTCCGGGTCCCGGGGACCGTGCAGGATGTCCCGGAGGACCTCGGCCTTGCCTGCGCCCGCCACCAAAAAAGCCACCAGCGCTGCCTGGTTGATGAACGGAGCAGTCAGAGTGACCCGATAGAGGTCCTGCTCGGCCACATAGACTTCCGCGGTCCAGCGCTCGGTTTCCTTGAGCACCGGCGTACCCGGGAACAGTGAGGCCGTGTGGCCGTTGTCCCCCAGCCCTAATAACACCAGGTCCAGGCGGGGGGGGCGTCCCGCAAAGAATTGCCGCAGTTGCGCTTCGTACTGCCTGGCGGCTTCCGCCGGCGTTTGGGCGCAATTCAGGAAGTGGATCTGCCCTGCCGGGATGGGTACGTGGTCCAGCCAGGCCTCCCTGGCCATGCGGGCGTTGCTGCGTGGATCATCCAGAGGCACGCAGCGCTCATCCCCCCAAAAAATATGCAAACGATGCCAGGGAGCCTGTTCCTTGAAGGGCAGACCGGCCAGCAATTCATAGGTGCGCCGGGGGGTGTTGCCCCCTGACAGGGCCACGCTGAACCGGCCCCGGGCGGCCACGGCCAGGTTGGCCTGTTTCACCAACAATGCTGCCGCGGCCCGGCTCAAGGACTCCAGGTCAGGGTACACCTTGATCATGGCTGCACCATGGTGACCCGGCAGACTGGCTGGTCTGTCTGACATTGGAGAAACGTGGGCGTTATCCAACTGCGACCGTCCTGGGCCATCAACATATCGGCTGCATCCGGCCCCCAGGTGCCTGCGGCATAGTTGGGAAAGTCGGTGGGGGTGATGGTGTTCCACACATCCAGGACCGGCATGAGTATGGACCAGGCGACCTCAGTCTGGTCCGCCCGCATGAACAGGGTGGCATCTCCCACCATGACGTCCAGCAACAGGGTCTCATAGGCCTCAGGCGTAGCCACTTTAAAGGCCTCCCGGTAGAAGAATTGCATCATCACTGGGGACAGACGCATGGTCGGACCCGGATACTTGGACTCAAAACGCAGAAAGATGCCTTCCTCAGGCTGAATGGCAATGATAAGCCGGTTAGGTCGCCAGTCCATCACCGATGCCGCGGGGAAGCTCTGATGGGGCACCCCCTTAAACTGGATGGAGACCTCCGAAATCTTGGCGGGCAGGCGCTTGCCGGTGCGCAGGTAAAAGGGCACCCCCTGCCAACGCCAGTTGTCCACCTCGAGTTTGACTGCCGCAAAGGTATCAATAGCAGAATCGGGGGCTACGTCGGTTTCGGAGCGGTAGTCCTTGACCATCTCGCCGTCCATTGTACCGGCCCCGTATTGGCCCCGCACCGCAAACCGGTGAATCGAATCCGGCGGGATGGGCCTTATGGCCCGGAGCACATCCACTTTCTTGTTGCGTACTTCGTTGTCGCTGAAGGAGATAGGCGGCTCCATGGCGATGAGGCACATGATGGTGAGCAGGTGGTTCTGGAGCATGTCCCGCAGGGTCCCGGCGTGGTCGTAGTAGTGAGCCCGGCTGCCTACACCCTCGGCCTCCGCCACCGTGATCTGCACGTGATCGATGTAATGCCGGTTCCAAATAGGCTCGAACAGGGTGTTGGCAAAGCGGAAGGCCAGAATATTCTGGACCGTCTCTTTGCCCAGATAGTGGTCGATGCGAAAGATCTGGGATTCTATAAAAATTTCTCCCAGGTCGCGGTTCAGTTTCTGGGCGGACTCCAGGTCATGGCCAAAGGGCTTTTCCACCACGATGCGGGAGCGCTTGCGGTCCAGGTTCAGCTTGGCCTTACCCAGCTCCCGGGCGATGGGGTCGATCATGCGCGGCGGCAGACTCAGGTAAAAGATGCGGTTGGCTTTGGTATCCCAGTTCTTGTCCTGGTCTGCCAGCTTCTTGGCCAGATCCCCGAAGACCTCGGGCTTGTCCAGGTCTGCTGCCATGAAATTCAGGTGCGCCGCAAAACCCTGCCATTCTTCGTCTACAGTTTTGCCCCGGCGGGAAAATTTGTCCACGCCCTCCCGGAGGTGTTGGCGGAATTCTTCGTCGGTAGTATGCCGGTGGCCGGTGCCGATGATGGAAAATTTCTCCGGCAGCCACTTGTCCAGGTAAAGATTGTAAAGCGCGGGGATGAGCTTGCGCCAGGCGAGGTCGCCGGCGCCCCCGAAGATGACGAAAACCGTGGGCTCCGGCCGATGATCGGTTCTCATAAAACCTCCCAAAAAGCAGTGGTCAGTTATCAGTGGTCAGTGGTCAGAAGCGCCTCTTGTAAATAGGGTAGCCGCAGGCCTTAGCCTGCGCCGCACAAGCTGGAAAGCCTATGCTACCTAAGATCCATTAGCTTGCGGGCCAAATAGTTGTCAACAGGCATTGGCCTATCTTTTTCTGACCACTGGCCACTGGCTACTCCCACTCTGTATGAAAGCTGCCAGGGGCATCGAGGCGTTCGTATTGATGCGCCCCGAAAAAATCCCGCTGCGCCTGGATCAGGTTGGCCGGCAGCACCGCGCTGCGGTAGGCGTCGAAGTAGCCCAGAGTCACCATCAAGGCCGGGGCCGGCAGCCCCAGGGTGACAGCCACTTTCACCACTTCCCGCAAGTCCGCCTCCCGGCTCAGAAATTCCTTGCCCAGGCGGGGGTCCATAAGGAGATTCGCCAGGTCCGCCTTAGCCTTATAAGCATCGCGGATATCCTCCAGCAGTGCCGCCCGGATGATGCAGCCGCCCCGCCAGATGCGGGCCACTGCCTCCAGATCCAAATTATAGGCATAGGTGCTTGAGGCCGTATGGAGCAGGGCCAAGCCCTGGGCGTAAGTGGCGATCATGCTGGCGTACAGGGCGTTTTTCAACTGGCCGATGAAGCGCTTCTTATCCCCGGTGAAGGTCTGGGCAGGTCCGCCCAGAACCTGGCCCGCGGCCAGGCGCTCACCCTTATAACCCGACAAATCCCGCATGACCACCGCCACGTCGGTAGTGGGTGTCCCCGTCTGCAAGTCCATGGCATCCCAGGAGGTCCACATGCCGGTGCCTTTCTGCTTGGCTTTATCCAGGATCATATCCACCAGAAACTTGCCGGTGCGGTCGTCTTTTTTGGCAAAGATTTTGGCGGTGATTTCCACCAGGTAGGAGTTAAGCTCGGCCCGGTTCCACCCGTCATAGATGGCGGCCAAATCCGGCGGCGTCAGGCCCAGACCCCGCTTCATGAGATCATAGGTCTCCACGATCAGTTCCATGATGCCGTATTCGATGCCGTTATGGACCATCTTGACATAGTGTCCGGCAGAGCCCCGCCCCAGATAAGTTACGCACGGGTCGCCGTTGACATGGGCCGAGGCCGCTTCCAGGATGGGACCCACCCGGTCGTACATCTCTAAAGGGCCACCGGGCATCAGGCTGGGGCCATAACGGGCGCCGGCCTCCCCCCCGGAGATCCCCATGCCCATGAAGTTCAGGTTTTTGCCGGAGAGGATTTTGCCTCGCCGGTTGGTATCAGTGAAATGGGAATTGCCGCCGTCGATGATCAGGTCGCCTGGCGTAAGCAACGGAAGCAACTCCCGGATCACCATATCCACCGGATCACCGGCCGCCACCAGTATGATCATTGCCCGGGGCTGTTTCAGCAGCCCTAAGAATTCTTTCAGGTTGTAGCCGGCTTGGATGGTGCGGGACCCCACCTCGGTTTCCATGAAGTCTTTGGTCTTCTCGGTGGTCCGGTTATACACGGCCACGGAAAAACCGTGGTCGGCCATATTCAGGACAAAATTACGCCCCATGGTCCCCAGACCGATCAAGCCGATGTCACAACCCTGCTTGCTCATAGAAAACTCCACTTATGAGAAGTTCAAGGTTCAAAGTTTTCATTCATCAGGAACTTCTCATAATTTAGTGCTGGGCCTGAAGCCAGTGAAGGGCTCTTTATACCTGACTACTAACCGCTCACTGATTACTGATTACTGCTCACTCCTCCAGCCCCAACTCCTTTAATTTACTGCGGGTAACCTCGAAGTCGGTATGGTGGATCCCATGGAATCCCAGGCTCTGGGCGATCTCCACAAACAGGGCCCGATCATCAATATAGACGGACCGCGCCGGGTCCGCCTGGGAGATGTCCAGGGCTATGCGGTATATGTCCACATCGGGTTTTTTGAAATGGACAAAGCAGGACGACACGAAATAATCGAACAGGGCCGTGAGATCGAATTTCTTGATCCGGTAGATAGTCAATTCCCGCCCTTCATTGCTGATGGCCGCGGTCTTCAAACGATATTTCCATTTGAGGGCGCTCACCAGGTTGATCATATCCACCTTGGGCTTGGACTGGGCGAACATGAACTCTTTGAAGTCCTCCCGGCTAAACGGCCGCTCCTTATAAAACACCACCTGGTTCAAGTAAGTGTCCAGGTTCAGTTTACCCTGTTCATAGGTGTCGAAGCTCATCTTATGCCGGTCGTTAAAATCCTCCAGGTCCAGGGCAAAGCTCGCGGCAGCATCCCGGCGCATGTGGCGGTCCCAACCGTTGGTAAGCAAGACCCCGCCAATATCCGAAAATATATGCGTAATCGTGGTGGAACTCATTATTTACCCCAAGGCCTTTTGGCGCTTGGCCTCCAGAGTTTTCATGAGGGAGTCAAAGGGCTTGTTAAACTTGTCCACCCCTTCGTCCTCCAATTGCTGGGTCGCCTGATTAAGGTCAAGGCCCAACTCCGGCAGGCGCTGGAGGAAACTTGCGGACCGGGGCACCTCCTCCGTCAGGCGGGAGGCGGGGTTGCCGTGGTCCCGGTAGGCTTCCAGGGTCTCCAAGGGCAGGGTGTTCACGGTTTCTTCCCCTATGAGGGGCTCCACGTATTTGAGATCAGGGTACGCCGGGTTCTTGGTGCTGGTGCTGGCCCACAGGAGGCGCTGAGGCCGGGCCCCCTGAGCCGCCAATTTCTTGAACCGCTCGCTCCCAAAGATTTCCTGGTAGAGGGTGTAGGCAATTTTGGCGCTGGCGATGGCGATCTGCCCCACAAGGTCCTTCGCCCCCGTTGCTTTGGCCCCGCCCGCGGCCGCGATTTTTTCCAGTTGGGGGTCCAGCAGCACGTCGATGCGGCTCAAGAAGAAACTGGCCACGGACGCCAGCCGGTTCGTGGGTTGGCCCTGGGCCACCCGGGCTTCCATACCGGAGATATAGGCTTCTGCCACTTCCTGATACCGGGGCAGGCCGAAAAGCAGGGTAACGTTGACGTTGATGCCTTCACTGATGAGCTCTTGGATAGCAGGCAGCCCCTCTTTGGTAGCAGGCACCTTGATCAGGACATTGGGGCGGTTTAGCGCCTGCCACAAGCGCCGGGCCTCGGCTATGGTGCCCTGGGTATCGTGGGCCAGGTGGGGATTGACTTCCAGGCTGACGAAGCCGTCTTTGCCGTCCACCCGGTCATAGACGGACCGGAAGACGTCCGCGCCCTGCCCTACGTCCGCCACGGTAACGGTCTGATAGATCTCCTGGATGGACTTGCCTGCCTGGGCCATCTTCCGGATATCCGCGTTGTAGTCCTCGGAGCCGGCAATGGCCTTTTCGAAAATCGCCGGGTTAGACGTGACCCCTTTGAGTCCGTCTTCATCAACAAATTTTTTCAGTTCCCCGGAGTCGATCATCTGCCGGCGGATATAATCCAGCCAGATGCTCTGGCCAAAGGTGCCCAGTTTTACTAAAGGATTCTCTTTCATGCCTGATTCTCCTATTTTTCCAGTGCCTTGATTTTGGCCAACCGCCGTTTGAACCTTTCCTCCCCTTTAAAGCTCGCTTTCAAAAAATTCTGAATCAGCTCCCAGGCCAGGGCATAGCAGGTCACCCGCCCTCCCAGGCACATGATGTTCATGTCGTCGTCCTCCACCCCCTGGTGGGCGGAAAAGGGGTCGGTGATGAGCGCCCCCCGGGCTCCCGCCACTTTGTTCACCGCCACACAGGCCCCCACGCCGCTGCCGCAAAAGGCGATGCCCCGTTCCACCTCGCCTGCCGCCACGGCCCGGGCCAGGGGCACTACGAAGTCGGGAAAGTCGTCGGCGGGAGTATACTCATGGGCGCCGTAGTCTACCACCTCGTGCCCCAGGCCCTTGAGGTCCTCTTTCATCTGCTCTTTCAGTTCAAAGCCACCGTGATCAGCGGCGATGCCCAAACGCATGGCGTGCTCCCTTTAAGTACCGTTTTCGGTTTCCGGTTTTCGGTATGAGATTGCCGCATCATCTTGGTGGCACAGGCTTTCCAGCCTGTGCGCCCGAGGCTTTTGATTGCTGTGCCACCGAATTCAATCATTGGGCGGTCCGGTGGCGCGGGCCTCCGTGCCCGCCAAAACTCAAATAATGGGAGCAGGAGGCACCGTATTGAAAATGTGGGGCCGCCGCCCTCGGCGGCCATTCCTTAATCACTCCTATTTGATTTGCTTTACTAACTTCACGATGGCACTCCGGGAGATCTCTTCGAAATCTAGAAGTTGCGCGGGCTTGCCGGTCTTTGGCTTCTTGGTCACCGCCAGGGAATAGACCGCCACCGGGTTGGGCGCCAGAGCCCCCAACACCGCTTCACCGATGCCGCCGGCGGGATAATGGTCTTCCACGGTGATCAGGCCCTTGGTGGCTTTGGCCGCCGCCAGCAGGGTAGCCGCATCCACCGGTTTAACGCTGTACAGATCGATCACCCGGATATTGATGCCTTCTTTCTGTAACTCGTCGTAGGCCGCCAGAGCTTCAGACAGGGTAACCCCGGCGCCGATGACCGTGGCCACGTCGCTGACGCTCTGGCGCAGCACCTTGCAGCCCCCGATGGGAAAAGTCTCTCCGGCTCCATATATGATGGGCGTGGCCGAGCGGCTGGTGCGGATATAGACAATGCCGTGATGTTGCAGCGCCTCTTCCACCAGCCGTTCGGTGGATACCGCGTCCGCGGGGTAGAGCACTACGCTGTCCCGCACCGACCGGAACATGGACAGGTCTTCCAGGCCCATCTGGGACGGCCCGTCTTCGCCGATGGCAACCCCGGCATGGGACCCCGCAAACTTTAAGTTGGGCTCAGTATACTGGCTCATACGAATCTGGTCGAAGGTCCGGGAGAAAAAGGCCGCAAAGGTGGAGACAAAGGGAATTTTGCCCCGGGTGGCCAGACCCAGCCCGGCGCCCACCATGTTCTGCTCCGCGATGTACATTTCAAAAAATTTCTTGGGATAGGCGTCCTCGAAGATTTCGGCATAGGTGGAGTTGCTCACTTCGCCGTCCAGGCTCACCAGGTTGGGAAACTGGGGATAGAGTCGTTTCAAGGCGTTGCCGTACGCCTTTCGGGTGGCCAGGGAGTCGCCCAGCTTATAAGTCATGGCTCCCGCGGGCTGAGGCTTGACCTCCGCGGGTTTCAGGTCCTCGGGTTTGCCGACCTCACCTTTGACCGACTTGTCCACGGGGCCCAACTCCGGCAGGGCTTTATCCAACTGTTCCTGGTTCAAGGTCTTGCCGTGCCAGCCATTAATGTTCTCGATGAACGACACCCCTTTGCCCTTGATAGTATGGGCAATGATCATGACGGGTTTGTCGGTCACGGTCATGGCCTTCTCGTAAGCGGCGATAGCCTCCGGAAACGAGTGGCCGTCGTTGACCAGAATGGTCTCCCAGCCGAACGCGGCAACGCGGTCCTCATAAGCCATCAGGTCCCAGCCGTACATGGTCTCGCCCCGCTGGCCCAGGCGATTGACATCCAGCACCGCCACGAGATTATCCATCTTATAATGGGCCGCCAGCTGCATGGTCTCCCACTGGGACCCTTCGGCCATTTCGCTGTCCCCCAGGAGCACATAGGTCGTATAGGGCAATTTGTCCAGGTACTTGGCATTTAGGGCGATGCCCAGCCCGATGGACAGGCCCTGTCCCAACGACCCGGTGGCCGCTTCGGTGTAGCGGAACGTCATGGTGGGGTGGCCTTCCAGGGGGCTGCCGAAATGACGGTAGGTCATGATTTCGGCTTCGGTCAGTTTGCCGGCCGCGGCCCACAGGGAATAAAACAGGGGCGTGGCGTGTCCCTTGGAAAAGATGAGCCGGTCGTTGTTGGGGTGCTTGGGGTTATCCAGATCATATCTGAAAATGCCCCCAAACATGAGGCCTGCCATGAGCTCGGTAGCCGACATAGACGAAGTGGGGTGGCCCGAACCCGCTTGGGTGGTCATGTTGAGAATATAATAACGGATCAGGGTGGCCAGTTTCTTCAGGTGCGTAAACTTCGCAGCGTCAGGCATGTCAAAGTTCCTCCTTGATAAAACTCATTCAAGAAATGGGCGGCGACTATCCTCGCTGACGTCCATCCGGACAACAGGCAAACAAAAGTCTGAGGAGGCATTCCGGAGGCCAAACCATTACCCCGCTGAAACACCAAACCCAACGGCGGCGTGGCGCGGCCTTCGACCAACGTTCCACAACTCCATGATTTATCGGTCAAAAGAGCCGTGGTTTAAATACTTTTACTTAACTTAATAACGAAACTTCGTTTGGCAATATCTTGAGACCACAAAGATATCTCATTCACGACGCACGGGAAACGTCATGACTGCCCCATAGGCGCCGATGAGGCTCACCAGCGGGGCTAAAGAGCAGATCAGGGCCAGATAGACCACACTGGGCCATTCTCCCAGTTGGACGAGAATTTCCGGATTCAGGAACCGCCAGACAAAGGTCCCCACCCCTATCAACAGTAGGATGGGGGAGAGGATCAGCTTGATGACTACGGGTTTGAGGTAACGAGATTCATAGTTCAGCCACCAGGTAAACCAGCCGGTGACCATGGCCACGGGGGTGAAGAGCACCCCGCCTCCCAGGCAATGAAACCCCGTGACTTCAAAGGACCTCACCCCGGAGAAAAGATAGAGCAGGGGAAAAACCGTGGCCGCGATCATGAAAACTATGGGGAAATGCACTACCATGGGATGGGGATGGCGGCGCAGCAGCGGCACCCGATGCGCCTGCCGCAGCCAGAACTCCCGGGCCGCCGAGGGCTGGGCCGCCGGGATCTCGGGCTCCACCCCTTCCTCTATCATGACCCCCACCTGGGGATAGCGTTCGAAGACTTCTTCGCCGTGGGGGGCGTCGGCAAACTCCCCGGTCAGGTCGGCCCCGGCCCCATGCGCCTCCATGTGCTGGCCGCCCTCCCACAAGGCGCTGCCGCTGACGTCGTATACTTTGCCCTGAAAGACAATATAGACGGGCCGGCCGTCGGCCCCGTTGTTGGCGGCCAGGTCCGCGGGCGTGAATTCCCGGAGTTTGTCAGGCTTCTCTGCCAAAGGCTATCCTTTCTGAGCAGTTCTTTTATTTTCCAATCCCGGAGTCTGGCCTTTTTCGGTCTGGAGCGCCTCGTCCTCCAGGGGAAAGGTAACCATGCCCCCGAAATAACCGTTGGCCGTCACCAGGGGAGTTAAGGATAGCACCATCAGGAAATAAATGAAATTGATCCCCGTGAGATTTGCGAGGACGTTGGGATCCAGCCACCGCCAGAAAAAGGCCACCCCGGCAATGGTCATAACCGCATAAGACAGGCCCATTTCGATATGCACCGTCTTGTGCATTCCCCCTGGGAAATTGAGCCAGTGGGTAAACAGGCCGGTGGCCACCGCGAGGGGCATGGTCCCAAGCCCTGCCCCCAGGCAATAAAACGCCGTGTCATCAAAGGATTTATCCCCGGTAATGGCATACAGGACGCTGAAAAAGGTGGCGGACAGCATAAAGACAATGGGAAAGTGGGACATCATGGGATGCGGGTGCCGCCGCAGCCAGGGGAAGCGTCTTAGCAGCCCTGCCAAGCCCGGCGGGACCTCTCTACCCGGGCACTGCAGCCCCGGGTCCTGTGGCCTTGAATAAGATGATGCACTACCCCTCGCACGCACGGCCTCCTGCCCCCTACCTTCCCTGGCATTTTCTCGTCTGCACCACTCTACCCCATCAAGTTGACCAGGGCCAAGCTCAATATGGCTAACGGATAGTAGCTGGCTCGGTTGAACAGCGCCGCCGCCTGCTCCTTGTCTTTGGTCCGGTACAGCCGCAGGGCCGGAAGCAGAAGCAGCACAATGCCTGCTACCGCCGAAAGAATCACCATGACCGGCGTGAACCTGAGCGGAGAGAACCGCACCAGGAGCGCGCCCAAGACCACGCTCAGGGCCAGCATCCCCAGAACCATAGCGCTGGACCGCTCGGGGCCATACCTCACCGGAATGGTTTGAGCCCCCAAGCGTTGATCCTCATCCACATCATGCCAGTCGGCAGGGATATTCTGACCGCCGATTTCCCAACAAAAGAGCCACAAAAATAAAAGCAACAGGAAGCCCGGCGCAGGGTATGGGTCCACGGCAAAGACCGCGGCCACCCCTCCCAGGCTCTTGACCAGGCCGCTGACCAGGATCCTTAAATGGCTGACCCGCAGCAGCAGACAATAGATTGTTTCTAACAGACAGCCGGCCAGAAAGATATAAGCACACACAGGATTGAGATAATAAGCGCCTAACAAGGCCATAAGCGCCCAAGCCAATGTCCACAGGAGCCCCTCGCCGAAACTCACCTGTCCCTGGGCCATGGGGTGGCGCATGAATAAGGCGTCCAGATAGCTGGCCTTAGGCCTTCCGCCGGCAGCCTTAAGCTTCTCCTGATCCACCCGGTAATCTACCACATCATTTAAGGCATACACCGCAGTATAGCCCGCAAAGACGGTCCACAGCCCCACCGCAGTGACTTCGAAGGGAGGAATCCCGCCAAACCAAAGGAGCGCCGCTAAGGCCGGCGTCGCCAAATCCAGCAGGCCATGGGGCGTCCGGGACAGGGCGAAAAAGAGCTTGACCCGGGAGAGTCCGGCAGCCATCATGGGCGTTGTGACGTTCAGGGTCCTCTCCTTTCCACGTATTCATCTTACCGGTCAGGGAGAAAGGCATCAGCATATTTCCCTATTAAAGTAAGGAGCCCCTGGGGTCTGTCAAGCAGTACATCCAGCATGGACAGCCGGTTTTTCAATACTTCTCTCGAATGATACGAGGTTACCAATAATTTTCTAATCTTTGCGGCTACTTCTCTATATGCAGGTTGTCTTTTCCTCCTTGACAGGCGCGGCTCCTGTTCTTAGGTTTGTTGATAGTTGGTTCCCAAACCTGGATTCCGGAAACGGCTGTCCTCAGGTAGCGCCGGGATGACTGTGATCGGGGGCCACTTTTGGCCTTGGAGAAAGACGCCTATGCATCCGGTAACGGCCGCCGAGTTATCCCCCTGGACCCCGGAGTTATTGAGCTTTGGGTTTTATGTCATCATTGTCCTGGGCCTGCTGGCCGTCCTACTCTTTCTGACCAGTTGGCTGGGGGAAAAGAAACCCGATCCGGAAAAATCCCGCCCTTATGAATGTGGCGTAATTCCCACCGGCTGGGCCCGCTTCCGCTACCCGGTGCCATTCTACCTGGTTGCCGTCTTCTTCCTCATCTTCGACGTGGAAGCCGCTTTTATCTTTTCCTGGGCCGTGGCCATGGAGGATCTAAGCTGGCGCGGCTGGTTGCAGATTTCCTTTTTTATCATCGTGCTGCTCTTAAGCCTGTTCTACATCTGGAAAAAGGGAGGTCTCGATTGGAGGCCCGTAGCCCCGCCCCGCCGGATAAACCCGAAAACCTGATCCTCAGCCGCGTCGATGCGCTGATCAACTGGTTTAGGTCCTACAGCTTCTGGCCGATGTTTTTCGGGCTCTCTTGCTGTTTTATCGAGGAATCCGTGGCGCTCACGCCTCGGTATGATATGGCCCGGTTCGGCGCGGAGGTCCTGCGCGGCTCACCTCGGCAGGCGGACCTGTTGATCATCTCCGGCACGGTCTTTAAAAAGATTGCCCCGGTGGTGCTCCGGCTCTACGAACAGATGGCGGAGCCCAAGTGGGTCATCTCCATGGGCTCGTGCGCCAATTGCGGCGGCATGTACGATTGCTACAGCGTGGTGCAGGGGGTGGACCAGATGATGCCGGTGGATATCTATATTCCCGGTTGCCCGCCCCGGCCTGAAGCCGTACTCCAAGGTCTGGTGCTCCTCCAGGAAAAGGTGAAAACCGAGCGCCCGTCCCGGAAACTTTTCCACCTGGCCGGCGGTACTCAGGGCACCCAAAGACCGCTGGCGGTAGACGGCGTTAACAAATCCCGGGACGCACGCGGCCCCGGTTACTACGGCACACCCCTCCGTGGCACCGCGGTGACCCCGCCCTGGTTTTGGGAAAGCCGCTCCGAGCTTATGTGGACACCACCTCCGGCCCGCATCGAACTGACTGAGGCCGATAAGACTCTCACCCAGGCGCTCCAGGAAAAATTCGGGGATGCGGTGAACCCCGCGGCCGAAACCTCCGATATGCCGACCTTTCAAGTGTCACCGGAGCGGGTTAAAGAGGTGCTGCGCTTTCTCAAGACCGAGGCTACCCCCCGGTTCCGGCGTCTGGATGACCTCACCGCGCTGGATGAATCCACCCGGCGCGAGCGGCATGATTACCCCGATTATACCCTGGTCTACCAACTGCTCTCCTTCGATCCCCCCAGCCGGGTGCGATTGAAGGTGCCCCTACACGGGAAAAGCCCAGCCGCCGGCAGTATCACCGATATCTGGCCGTCGGCCAACTGGTACGAACGCGAATGTTACGATATGTTCGGTATCCGCTTCGACGGCCACCCCCGGCTCTGGCGGCTCCTCATGCCCCATGACTGGGAGGGGCACCCCTTGCGGAAGAGCTACCCCGACCGCGCCACCCACATGCCGCCCTATACCCAGGAGGACGCCCGGAAATACCAGCCCCTGGATGCCGGTAAATATCTGGAAGGGCGGGCCGGGGAACAAGAATTCATCTTGAACGTTGGCCCCCATCATACCAGCACCCACGGGCTGATCCGCTTCATTCTCGCCCTCCGCGGCGAAGAAATCACCGCCATGGACACGGACATCGGCTACCATCACCGGTCCGTGGAAAAGATCGGCGAGCGGCAAAGCTGGCTTCAGTTCATCCCCTACACCGACCGGGCCGATTATCTGACCGGCGTGGCCAACAACTTAAGCTATCTCCACGCGGTTGAGACCCTGGCAGACATCAAAGTCCCGGACCGGGCCCAGTTCATCCGCGTGATGCTCACCGAACTGTTCCGCTTAAGCAATCACCTGGTCTGGTTCTCCACCTTCACCGTGGACACCGGCGCCATCACCCCCACTTTTTACGCCTTCGCGGAACGCGAAAAGATCATGGACATCGTCGAATTGATCACCGGCGGCCGGCTCCACCCGTCCTGGTTCCGGCTGGGCGGCGTCGCCGCGGACCTGCCCGAGGGTTGGAAAGAACTGGTGGATGATTTCGTCAAAGGCTTCACCAAACTGCTCAACGAACTCGAAAAGGCCATTACCAAAAACCCCATTTGGGAAGCCCGGACCCGGGATATCGGCTATCTCTCCCTGGACGATGCCATAGACTGGGGCGTGACCGGGGCCAACCTCCGGGCCTGCGGCCTGGAATGGGACTTGCGGAAAAAGTTCCCCTACTCCGCCTACGAGGCCTTTGATTTCGACATTCCCACTGCCAGCGAGGGTGACTGCTACGCCCGCTATCGGGTGCGGGTGGCCGAGATGCGTCAAAGCCTCAGGATTATCCGGCAGGCGGCCAACGAGATGCCCCCGGGGCGCTACGTCACTGACGACTACCGTTACGCCCTCCCCCGGAAAGAAGACACTCTGAAGGACATCGAAAGCCTGATCCATCATTTCATCAACGTTACCCGGGGGCCTAAGATTCCCCGGGGCGAAGCCTACGCCGCCACTGAGCATCCCCGGGGCGAACAGGGTTTCTATGTGGTCAGCGACGGCCTCAACATGGCCTACCGGATGCGCATCCGCTCTCCCGGGTTTGCCAACGTCCAGGCCCTGCCACTCATGTCCGTGGGGCACCTCTTGGCGGATTTGATCATCATTATCGGTTCCATTGATTACGTCATGCCGGATATTGATCGGTAAGGGCTTATGATTCCAGACGAATTACGAGAACGGCTCAAAACCCGCATCAGCGAGGCCGAGTCCCCTCGGGAACAGGCCATCAATGTCATGTATGAAGTCCAGCGGCATTATGGCTATCTTACCGACGAAGGCCTGGAAGAAGCCGCGGCCTTGGTGGGGATGACTCCCCTGGAGCTGGAGGAGCTGGCCACCTTCTATGATTTCATTTATCGGGAGCCGGTGGGCCGCTTTGTCCTCCACGTCTGTGACGGCGTGGTCTGTTGGATGTTCCACGAGGGGTCGCTGTTTGATTATATGTGCCAGAAACTGGGGGTCTGCGCCGGGGAAGTTACTGCGGACGGCATGTTCACCGTGCTGCCCACCGCGTGTATCGGCTACTGCGACCAGGCCCCGGCCATGGTGGTTAACGGCCAGTTTTTCGGGCATCTTACCCCAAAGCGGATCGATGAGATCCTGGAGCAATTAAAACTCGCACCCTGTGATATTGTTTTGTGCCGGTGACTAGATGTACGTGCAAGCCCTTTTAAAAGATTGCGAGAAGAGCTGTCCCACCAGCTTTGAGGACTATCGCGCCGGGGGCGGCTACGAGGCCCTGTCCGAAGTGGTCCTGAAATTATCCCCTCAGGATCTGATCGAGCGCCTCAAGGAGTCCGGCCTGTTAGGACGGGGGGGAGCCCGCTTCCCCACATGGCGCAAATGGAGCTTTGTCCACGAAGGCGCCCCCCACCCACGCTACGTCGTCGCCAATACCGACGAAATGGAGCCGGGCACTTTCAAGGACCGCTACCTAGTCAACACCAACCCCCATCTGGTCATCGAAGGCTTGATCCTGGCGGGTTACGCCATCAGGGCACAGAAAGGGTTCTATTTCATCCGCCCCACCTACGAAAAAGACGCCCAACTGATGGAACGGGAGCTGCAGATGGCGCGGGAAGCGGGGTTTTTGGGGAAAAACCTCCTGGGCAGCGATTTTTCCTTTGATATTATAGTGCACCGCAGCGCCGGCCGCTACATCTGCGGGGAGGCGACGGCCCAGGTCCAGGCTATTATGGGCAAACGGGCCCACCCACTAAAAACTGTGCACATGACTGACACCGGCCTATGGGATAAGCCCACCATCGTCAACAACGCCGAAACCCTGGCATGTGTGCCCCTGGTTATTCGTAACGGCGGCAAATGGTTCAAGAGTCTCGCCCGCACCGAAGCCGGCGATGGCACCATGCTTTTCTGCATCAGCGGCAAGGTCAAGAATCCCGGCTGCTATGAGCTGCCCATGGGCATCCCCTTCCGGGAAATCCTGGAGGAAGTAGCCGGAGGGATGCTGCCGGGGTCCGAACTCAAGGCCTTCATTCCCGGCGGCGCTTCCACCGCCTTCCTGCCCCCAAAATTTCTGGACGTGGCCATGGACAACGAGGGCTTGAAGGCCATAGGCCACCGCCTCGGCACCGGCGCCATCATGGTCTTTGACCAGCATAGCTGTCTCGTGGGCGCCACCTTGAACCTGATGGAATATTTTTCCCGGGAATCCTGCGGCTTTTGCACCCCCTGCCGGGAAGGCATCCCCTACATCCGGGATCTGTTGTGGCGTATCGAAACAGGCGATGGCAAAGAGAAATATATCACGATGCTCCGGGAAATGGCCGGACATATGAGCAAGGCCTATTGCGCCTTTGCTCCCGGAGCCGCGGAATCCCTCCTGGGCCTTCTGAACTACTTTGAGGATGAAGTCAGAGAGCACATCAGGCAGCGGCAGTGCCCGTTGAAGATGATCGATGGACCCGGCCGGGAGCTCTGGTATCCCCCTCAGGAATAAAGACTGATGCCCAAACTGACCATCGACAACCGGGTGATTGAAGTCCCAGAAGGCGCCAATGTGCTGGAGGCCGCCGAAAAATTGGGAATTATGATTCCCCGGTTCTGTTACCACCCGGCCATGGGGTCCATCGGGGCCTGCCGGGTTTGCGCGGTCATGTTTTTAGAGGGGCCGGTGAAGGGGGTGGAGATGAGCTGCATGACCAAGGCCAAAGACGGCATGGTCGTGTCCACTACCCACCCGGAAGCCATGGAGTTCCGCCGCTATGTCATCGAGTGGCTTATGTTGAACCATCCCCTGGACTGCCCAGTCTGCGACGAAGGCGGCCACTGCCTCCTCCAGGACGAGACCGTCTCCGGGGGCCACGGCATCCGGCGCTATTTAGGCCCCAAGCGCACCTATCACGACCAGGACCTGGGCCTGTTTGTCCAGCACGAAATGAACCGCTGCATCCAGTGCTGGCGCTGCCGCCGCTTCTACCAGGAGTTTGCCGGCTACCGGGACCTGGGGGCCATGGGGATCGGCAACCGCACCTATTTTGGGCGCTTCAGCGCTGGCGCCTTGGAAAGCCCGTTTGCCGGCAACCTCATCGATGTCTGTCCCACCGGGGTGTATACCGATAAACCCTCCCGCTTCAAAAGCCGGCGCTGGCACCTCGAGAGGGGGCCGTCCCTTTGCCTCCACTGCTCCCTGGGCTGCAACATCGTGGGCAGCGCCGAATACCGGGAAATGGTGCGCCTGGAAGCCCGCCTGCATGAGGACGTAAACGGCTACTTCATCTGTGACCGGGGCCGCTACGGCTTTTACTATGCCAATCTTCCTACCCGGCCCCGCCAGGCCAGGGCAGGAGGCCGGAACGTCCCCTGGGACGAGGCCATTCAGGCGGCCGCCGCGAGGCTGGCTAAGGTCAGCCGGAAGTACGGCCCCGGCGCGGTGGCCTGCGTCGGTGGCGCCCGCAGCAGCCTGGAGACCCAGGGAGCCCTCAAGCTCTTTTGCAGAACCCACGGCTGGCGGGACCCCCAGTTCTTCTGGGACCCTCTTCTAGAACGCAAAGTCAAGGCCGCGGTGGGCCGGCTGGATGAACGGCTGGCAGTTTCCCTGCGCCAGATTGAGGCCGCGGATTTTATCCTGGTCGCGGGCGTCGACCCCATCAACGAAGCCCCCATGCTGGCCCTGGCCCTGCGTCAGGCTCAGCGGCAAGGAGCCACGCTTGCGATCCTGGACCCCCGGCCCGTAACCCTGCCGTGCGAATTTCAGCACCTGGCGGTTGCCCCCGGAGAACTCGATACCGCGCTGGGCGCCCTGGTCAAAAACGCTCTGTCGTCCGATCAGGTGGCGGCCCTGCCCGAGCCCGCCCACGCCTTCTACGATGCCCTCCCCGGCCAGTACCCCGGTGACCCTAACCTGGCAGAGCCTTTGCCGGACCTGGCCGCAGCCTTGCAAAAAAGCCAAAAGCCGGTGGTGGTCTGTGGCACCGACATTGTCCGGGAGACCACGCCGTCTATCGCCGCGGAACTGGCCCTGCTCCTGCAAGCCGCCGGGAAACAGGCCGGATTATTCTATCTGTTGCCCGGGGCCAACGCCTTCGGGGCCGGGCTGATCATGACGCCGGACCAACCCAACCCCGCCGATCAGCCGCAGGCCCAGTGGCCCTGGGGCACGGCCGAGCTGGGGGAACCCCTGGGTCCCGGGCAGCACGCCTTAAGCGCCGACCAGATCCTGGAAGCCATCGACCAGGGCGAGATCAAGGCCCTGGTCCTGGTGGAAAACGACCCTTTCTGGCAGTCCTATGATGAAGAGCGGCTGGCCTGGGCCTTGGAAAGACTGGAACTCCTCGTGGTCCTGGACTATGTGCCGTCGCCCATGGTGATCCGGGCGAACGTGCTTTTGCCCACCATTTCTCTGTTCGAACGGACCGCGTCAAGTTTCGTCAACCAGGAAGGCCGGGCGCAAACGGCGCCACCGGTTCACTTCGGGGGGACGCCCATTGCCCTCATCAGCCCGGATCTTCATCCGCCCCGGACTTTCCTCGATCATGTACCCGGGAGCGATCCCCGCACTCCGGCGGAAATTTTCCAGGAGCTGACCCAGGCCGTCTCGAGGCTCAAGACCCCTGCCCCAGACCTCTGGGTCTGGCTGGCCCGGCAGAATCCCGTTTTCAGCCGCATGACCTCTTTGCCCGAGCACCCGGAGGGGGTCCGTCTGCTCCCGGAAGCGAACTCCGAGCCTGATTTTGCCGCGTCCTTTAAGCCGCCCGCAGCCTTGCCTCCAGATACCGTGGAACTCCTGCTGGTGGATTGGACCTTCGGCACTGAGGAACTGGCCGGTTACGCCGAAATCCTCCGGCGGGCGGAAACGCTCCCGGTACTCTGCATGCATCCCCGGGATGCTGAGAAATCTGGCCTGACAGACGGCAACCGGGCCGCCATCCATCTGCCCAAGGGGTCCCTGGCCGTCAAAGTAAAGGTAACAGCCGCCATGGCCCCGGGGGTGGTGGTGCTGCCCCGGCACCGGCAATTGGATTGGCGCAAGCTTTCGGAGACCCCGGTATATCTGACCCCGCAGCACATCGACAAGGTACAGGGATGATCCCATGAGCCTCTGGATTATTGGCATCATCTTATTGATCGTGAAACTGCTGGTGGCGCTGGTGGCCCTCCTGCTGTTTGCGGCCTACCTGATCTTGGTGGAACGCCGGCTCCTGGGCTTCCTGCAAATCCGCCTCGGTCCCAACCGGGCCGGCTACCAGGGACTTTTGCAACCCATCGCCGATGCCGTCAAACTCCTGACCAAAGAGGACCTCATCCCTCAGGGCGCGGACCGGTACATCTTTCTTTACGCCCCGGTGGTGGTGGCCTTCACCGCCATCCTCATCTTTGCCGTAGTCCCCTTCGCTCAAGGCTGGACCTGGCGCGGCCAACCCATCCCCGGGGTCGTGGTCGACCTCAACGTCGGCCTGCTCTACGTCTACGCCCTCTCTTCCCTGGCGGTCTACGGCGTGGCCCTGGGCGGCTGGGCCTCCAACTCCAAGTACAGCCTGCTTGGCGCCATCCGGGGGGCGGCCCAGATGATCAGTTACGAGTTAGCCCTGGGGTTGTCCCTAGTTCCCGTAGTCATGCTGGCCGGCTCCTTCTCCCTGGTGGACATTGTCAACGCCCAGGCCCGCTGCCCTTTTATCGTGTTTCAGCCGCTGGCCTTCATCATCTTTTTCATGAGTTCCCTGGCCGAAATGAAGCGCATCCCCTTCGATATCCCCGAGGCGGAGCACGAGCTTATCGCCGGTTACCACATGGAATACAGCGGTATGCGTTTCGGCCTCTATTTTCTGGGAGAGTACGTCACCATGGTGACCCTGGGAGCCCTGGTGGCGGTCTTCTTCCTGGGGGGCTGGCGCGGCCCGTTCCTGCCGCCGCTGTTGTGGTTTTTGATCAAGGTGGCCTTTGTTGCCTTTGTCATCATCTGGATTCGGGGCACCCTGGGCCGTCTGCGCTATGACCAGCTCATGCACCTCGGCTGGAAGCTCCTGATCCCGGTGGCCTTGCTCAACATCATCATCACCGGCGGGGCCATGCTGGCCTTTGGATACAAGTTGTAACCCGTAGGGGCGCACCTCTGTGTGCGCCCGGGATTAGGGAGGACACAGAGGTCCTCCCTACAAAAGTGATCGGTGGCTAAAAATGGTTCATCATACCGAGCCCCATAAACTCCCCGGCCAGGGGAAAAGCAGCTATGACCTGATCGACGCTGGCGCCCTCTGGGCCGAGCTCGATCTGGAGAAGGGGATAAATTTCCTCGATTTGGGCTGCGGGCAAGGTAATTATGCCCTGGCGGCCGCGGCAGTCATCGGGCCCACCGGTATAGTCTTCGCCGTGGACCTCTGGGAAGAAGGCATCGCTTTACTCCAAGACCGGGCGGCCAAAGCGGGCCTGACCAACCTCAAGGCCCTGGTATCTGCAGCGGGCCAAGTCCCCTTGGCAGACGAGAGCGTGGATGTGGGGTTTATGGCCACGGTGCTTCATGACCTGGTGGAGGCTGGGACTGCGACCGGCGCCCTGACGGAAATTACCCGGGTGCTCAAGCCCTGCGGGCGCTTTGCCATCGTGGAATTCGACAAGATCGACGGTCCGCCGGGACCGCCACGGCACATTCGACTGGACCCGGAGGAAGTGGAAACCCTGGTGGCCCCTTATGGGTTTAGGCGCCAAAAGACCGCCAAGCTGGGACCTTACAACTATTTGATTACTTTTATGAAATCTTGAAAAGGGCTTTTGCCGGGAACCGTAAACATGGAGGAGCAGCGCAACTGGATACAGGTAAGCGGCCGGGTGGTGGTCGGGCTCATGGATGCCTTTGCCATCGTGCTCCGGCATCTCTTCCGCCGCCCCGTCACTGAAGAGTATCCGGAATACAAGCGGCCCTTGCCCGAGCGCACCCGAGCCCGCATCATCCTCACCCGGGACCCGGAAGGTGAGGAACGCTGCGTCTCCTGTTATCTCTGCGCCGCGGTCTGCCCAGTCTCCTGCATCTCCATGCAAGGCGAGGAACGGGCCGACGGCCGCCGCTGGGCCAGGTGGTTTCGTATCAACTTCGCCCGCTGCATTTACTGCGGCCTGTGTGAGGAGGCCTGCCCCACCCTGGCGATCCAGTTGACCCCGCACTTCGAATTTTGCGACCTGGACCTCCTGAACCTGGTGGCGGAAAAGCACGATTTGCTCGTGAACCACGGCGGCAAGAACCACGACTATAATTTTTATCGCCATGCCGGGGTCACCATGGTGGGAGCCAAGGGCACCCACATCGATGAAGCCAAGCCGGTGAATCTCAAAAGCAATCTCCCTTAAAGGATGGACAGGACCGGGCCATGAACATCTACGTCATATTCTTTTACATCCTGGCCGTCATCATCGTGGCTTTCACCCTCCTGGCCATCACCCGGCGCAACGTCATGCACGCCATCGTTTACCTGGTAGGTTCCTTCATTGCCAACGCTCTGTTGTTCTATCTCCTGGGGGCGCCTTTTCTGGCGATCCTGGAAGTGGTCGTTTACGCCGGGGCCATCATGGTGCTGTTCCTCTTCATCGTCATGATGCTGGAAATCAAGCGAGACGAACGGACCCTATGGCCCTTTCTGCGACAATGGTTGCCGGCCCTGGCCCTGGCCGGGACCTCGTTTATCGTCATGTTCGTGCTCATTTTCCTGGAGTCGGGCAGCAACCTGTCCCTGACTCTGGTCATGGCATCGCCTCTGGCCTTTGGCCGTTTTCTCTTCCAGAAATATTGGCTGGGCGTGGAGATAGCTTCTTACCTTTTGTTCGTGGCCCTGGTAGGCGGCTTATACCTTGGCCGGGGCGAAAAAACCGGAGACTGATTTATGGTCACCCTTGTGCCTTACAGTCACGTGCTCATCCTGGCGGCGATCCTCTTTGTGCTGGGGGCCGGCTGCGCCATTGCGCGCCGCACCCTTATCATGATCTTGATCGGCGTGGAAGTAATGCTCAGCGCCGCGGGCCTGGCCTTTATCGGGGCCGCCATGCGCTGGCAGCAGTTGGACGGCCAAGCCTTCGTCATCTTCATCATGGCCGTGGCGGCCTCCGAGGTGGCGGTGGGCCTGGCCCTGGTCGTCTATTCCCAGCGCCGCACCGGTTCGGTGAATGCGGATGACTATGATCTTATGAAGGGCTAACGTGAAAATCGTTCTCCTGCTCCTGCTGATCTTTCCCCTCACGGGCGGCATCCTCAATGCCGCTATCGGCCGGCTGTTACCCCGGCGCCTCTCCGAGGTGATCGCCTGCTTAGGCGTTCTGGGAGCCCTGGTCATGGCCGCTGTTGCCCTGGGCCTGGCCGGAAAAGGGACCTACGACCTCACCTTCTTCCCCTGGATTAGAGTAGGTGAATTTTCCGCCGCCATGAACGTCCATTACGATCCTCTGGCTGCGTCCATGGCCCTTATGGTCACCTTCGTCTCCAGCATCATCCACATCTATTCTGTGGTCTTCATGCGCAAAGACTCCGATTATGTCCGATATTTCACCTACCTGAATCTTTTTGTCTTTGCCATGCTGGTGATCACCGTGGCCGACAACCTGATCTTCGTTTATCTGGGCTGGGAAGGGGTGGGATTCTGCTCCTATGCCCTCATCGGCTTCTGGTATACCAATGAGGACTTCGCTAATGCCGGCCGCAAGGCCTTTATTGTAACGCGCATCGGCGATATCGCCTTCGGGGTGGCCCTGGGCCTGTTTTTCATACTATTTCAGAGTTTTTCCATCAACTACATTGATAGCCATGTCTCTTCTCTCAGCACTAACATGGCTACCGTTTTAGCCCTGCTGCTCCTGTGGACCGCGGCTGGCAAATCGGCCCAACTGCCTTTGACCGTCTGGTTGCCGGACGCCATGGCCGGGCCCACCCCGGTGTCGGCCCTGATTCACGCCGCCACCATGGTCACCGCCGGAGTTTATCTGCTCATACGGCTGTTTCCGGTGGTGCAGATGGCTCCCATCGCCTTATTAATCATTGCCGTTATAGGCTCCTTGACCACCCTTTATGGCGCCCTGGCAGCACTCGCTCAAACCGACGTCAAACGGATACTGGCTTATTCCACCATCAGCCAGGTGGGTTATATGATCCTGGCCGTGGGCGCCGCCGACATCGTGGGCGGCATGTTCCACCTCCTGTCCCACGCCTTCTTTAAGTCGCTGTTATTCATGTCGGCAGGCTGTGTCATCCAGGCAATGGATGAAGAGCACAGCATTTTCAAGATGGGCAACCTCCACCGCTTAATTCCCATGGTCTCCTATGTATTTCTGGCTGGAGCCTTGTGCCTGAGCGCCTTTCCGCTCTTGGGAGGCTATTTCAGCAAAGATCGCATTCTGCTGGCCACCTTCATTTATCCTGATTCTACGTATAAAGTCCTCTGGTTCATCGCCTTGTTTGCCGCCTTCTTAACACCGTTGTACACGTTTAGAGGTTACTTCATCATATTCTTGAAGCGTCCCGGCGGCCGCCAGGCCGGAGAAGTTGAGCCCCTGCCCAAAGCCATGGTCTGGGTTTTGTGGCCATTAGTCATCCTGGCTTTATTTGATGGTCTATTAAACCTCCCGGGTGGGATCGGCAAGAATTTTCTGGGCCATTATCTCGACACTGTCCCCGGGGCCCGGCCCGACTTGGGGGCTTCCGTGTCGCTGGAATGGATCATGGGGATCATCAGCGCCTCCATAGTAGTGGTCTCCATGCTCCTGGCCTATTTCCGCTATGCCCATCGCCCGGTCAAAGAACCCGAGCACCGGGGTTTTCATGAGTTCTTGTTCTCCGGTCTCTATCTGGACCGGGCTTATCAGATCATTTTCGTCCGCCCTTATCAGAGCATGACCGAATTTATTAAGGTGCGAGTGGAAGATCGAGTCGTTGAGCCGCTTATCGACATCTCCGCCATGAGATCATTTCAGCATTTCTGGAATGTCGCCAAATATCTCTGGCTTGCCGTTGACGAACGCAGTGTTGATCAAAGTTACGCCAAAAGCGCCAGGGGCTTCATCTCCTTCTCCCGCGTCCTGGGATACTGGACTACCGGCAGGCTTTCCACCTACCTGACGATGTTACTGTTGGGACTGACCATATTCTTGGTGATTTTGGCTTATTGTTGGTTTTACTAACGGAGGCGAGACATGCTGCTGCAATTTCCTCTGCTGACCATAATCATATTCCTTCCCTTGGTGGGAGGATTTTTGGCGCTGGCCACCGGCAACCGTTATCCCCTCCTGTGTCGTTGGATCAGCCTCATCACAACAATTTTGGAATTCTTTCTGATAACCTCGATCCTCTTTCTGAATCTACAGCCTATTGCCGGCCCAAGCGGTGTCTGGCTGCTCGCGGAAGATTACCCCTGGATTTCGAGTTTTGGGATACGCTACGGCCTGGGGTTGGATGGAGTGAGCCTGCTCCTCCTGCTTCTCACGGCCTTTATCAACATCCTCTGCGTCCTCATTTCCTGGAGCGCCATTACCACCAAGATCGGCTCCTTCCATTTCTTCCTGCTCTTCTTGGAGTCCAGCGTTATGGGCCTGTTCATGGCCACCGATCTCTTGCTCTTTTACCTGTTTTGGGAAATCCAGATCATTCCCATGTTTTTCCTGATCGGTATCTGGGGCCATGAAAACCGGGTATACGCCGCGCTCAAGTTTGTTTTATTCACCTTGTGCGGCAGCTTGCTGATGCTCCTCGCCATGATCGCCCTTTATGTGATTCATGGGCAGCAAACCGGGGTTTATACCTTTGCCTATTACCAATTGATGCACACGCAATTTAGCCCCACCACTGAATATCTTCTCTATGCCGCCTTTATGCTGGCTTTTGCCATCAAGATCCCCATCGTGCCTCTCCATACCTGGTTGCCTTCCGCCCATACCCAGGCCCCCACGGCCGGCAGTCTGGATCTGGCCGGCTTACTCCTTAAAACCGGCTTTTATGCATATTTCCGCTTTGCCATCCCTCTCTTTCCCCTGGCGGCGCAAGCCTCCACCCCGTTCCTGATTGCCTTGGGATTGGCCGGCATGTACTACACCTCCTGGATCGCTTTGGCCCAAAGCGATATCAAAAGACTGGTTGCCTATTCCAGTATCGGCCACATGGGGCTGATGGTCGTGGGCGTCGCCGTCTGGAACACGCTGACCTTGAGCGGCTCCATCCTGCAAATGGTCAACCATGGCCTGACCACCTCGGCCTTATTCCTTATGGTGGGTATGATCGGTGAGCGCATCGACTCCCGGGAGTTTGGCGAATTGGGTGGCCTGTGGGGGAAGATGCCCGTGTTCAGCTTCTTTTTTCTGTTCTTTGCCCTGGCCTCCTTGGGTTTGCCGGGACTGAATAACTTCGTGGGCGAAATCTTGATTCTGGTAGGTCTCTTCCAGGCCGGGCCGCTTTTGGGCATCCTGGGCTTCGGCGGATTGATTTTTACGGTGATTTATATCCTCAGAATGGTCAAAGACGCCCTGTTCGGTGAACCGAGAGCAGAGCACGTCTGGGTGGATGTCAACGCTCGGGAAATAATCATACTCGTGGCCATGGCCGCCCCTGTTCTCTTCATCGGCCTGTACCCCGGGCCGGTATTGAGGCTCTTGGACCACCCGGTAAAGCAACTGCTGGTCCAATTCACTGGCCTGGCCACGGGAGGATGAGATTTTTTTGTAGGCGCGGACCTAGGTGTCCGCCCTATTTCGGGAGACCAACAACTCTCTCTACTCGTGCCCAAGCTGAGCTTGGGCTCCAAATTCATTCCCAAGTGCAACTTGGGAACGAGAAGGAAAAACCATGAAAATCCTCATCGTCTATTACTCCATGTACGGCCACATCCTGAAAATGGTGCGGGCCGCAGCCGAAGGGGCGCAAGCAGTTGCCGGCGCCGAAGTCATCCTGCGCCGGGTTCCGGACCTGGAATACAATCTTCCCAAATTACAGGGTAGCACACATGCCCAGGATGTATTGACGCAGCAAAAGGATATTCCCTTGGCCACCATTGCTGATCTGAAAGACGCCGACGGCGTCATCTTCGGCACCCCAACCCGCTACGGCAACATGTGCGCCCAGATGAAACAGTACTTTGATCAGACCATCGAGCTGTGGCTTACCGGCGCCCTGGAGGGCAAGCCCGCGGGTATCGTGGTGTCCACGGCCAGCACCCATGGCGGCCAGGAGACTACCGCCTTGACCATGATGGCTCCCCTGCTCCACCTGGGCTTTATCATTGTGGGCGTGCCTTATTCCACCCCGGGTATGCTTCACACCGAGGGCCGGGGCGGCACGCCTTACGCCGCCAGCACCATAGCCGGCGGACGTAACGAACTCAATCCCGCTCCGGAGGACCTGGAGATCGCCAAAGCCCTGGGCCGCCGGGTAGCGGAAATTACCAAAAAGCTCAAAAGTTAGAACTCACCCGGTAGCACAGGCTTTCCAGCCTGTGCAGCCTGCAGCGGGAAAGCATAGCGCATCCCGCCTTTGCCGCCTGGTTGGAGAGATAGAGGGTAAGAAAATCTTTTGGCAACGCTTATAAGAGGACACTAAAAGTATGGCAACCGACTGGATCGGCCTCCTCCCCATCCTGATTCTCGCGGGCGGCGGCACCCTCATCTTCCTGGTCGGCGCCTTTTGGCGAGGGCGGCCTGAAAGCTTCCTTTTTGCCTTGGCCCTGCTCACCGCCCTGGCCGCGGGTGCGGTGGCGCTGTTTCTGCCTTCTCCCAACCCGACCTTCGAGGGTATGCTGGACTTGGGCGGCTACGCCCGCTTCTTTACCCTGCTTCTGATGTTTATCACCACGGTGACCCTGCTCTTCGTGCGGCAATACGCCCTCGCCCACGGCTTTTCCGGTGATGAATTATACGCCCTGCTGATTTTTTCCGTCCTGGGGATGGTGCTGGTGGCCATCGGTATCAATTGGGTCATCTTTTTCCTGGGGTTGGAACTCTTGTCTCTGTCCCTCTACGTCCTCATCGCCATTAAAAAGGGCGAACCTTACGGCAATGAGGCGGCCTTGAAGTATTTCATCATGGGCGCAGTGGCCTCTGCCTTCCTGACCTTCGGCCTGGGATTGCTCTATGCCATGACCGGCACCCTTCAGATCGCCGAATCCCTGGCCGCGGCCCAAACCTTCCCCGACCACCTGTCGGTCATTATCCTGGCCCTGGCCCTGGTCCTCACGGGTATCGGCTTCAAGGTCTCCCTGGTGCCCTTTCACCTCTGGACCCCTGACGTGTACCAGGGGTCTCCGGCCCCCATCACCGCGTTTTTATCCACCGGCTCTAAGGTGGCCCTGTTCGCGGCTCTATTGCGGTTTTGCCTGCTGGTGGCGCCCCCGGTCTGGGACTACGCCTGGCCGATGTTGTGGACCCTGGCGCTCCTCACCATGGCCGTGGGCAACCTCACCGCCCTCTATCAAACCAAGGTCAAGCGGCTCCTGGCCTACTCCTCCATCGCCCAGATGGGTTACCTGTTCATGACGCTTTTAGCCGTCAGGGACGGCGGGGCGCCCGCGGTGATGTTCTACCTGGCGGTCTATGCCATCATGGACCTGGGAGCCTTCGGCATTATCGGGACGTTTTCCGAAGGCGACCCCGACCTGGAGGAGCTCACGGACTACCAGGGCCTGGGCTACACGCACCCCTGGCGGGCCGCCATCCTGGCCACCTGCCTCATCTCTCTGGCAGGTCTACCCCCCACCGCCGGGTTCATGGGAAAATTGGTGCTCTTCCGGGCGGTTCTCCAGGCCCACTTCACCATCCTGGCGGTGCTGGGCATGCTCACCGTGGTTGTCTCCATCTACTACTATATTAATTTTATGATCCACCTCTATATGCATGAAAGAAGGGCATGCGACCCGGTCGCCCCCGCCTGCGCCCTGATCCCCCCCGCCGACCTGGCCATTGGCTTGGCCTGCGCCGTGATCCTGGTAGGGATCCTCTGGTTGGGCGTCATCCCCGATTCCTTACTTCAGGTGATCTCAACCATCACCGCCGCTTTACCCAAACCGGTCTGATATCCCGGTAGCACAGGCTTTCCAGCCTGTGCCCTTCTTGTTCCTCCACTGTGCCTGGGGGTAAGTTCCCCACCATACCTTTATTTTTTTTCTGTAATACTGCCAAAGACGCAAACAGTGATTATCTTAAAACTTACAGATTCGGATCAAATCCTTATAAACTCCGGAGGACAGGGCCATGCCACCACCCCTGACCACCATTCAACAAGATATCCAGGTAAATTTCCGCTACGCCGTGCACTTCACCCGGGATCTTTTTGCCGCGGACAACGCCCTTTTTAAGGACATCGTGGCCCCGGACTCTGCCGGACCGCCCCGCAAACTCCTGGCGGTGGTGGATCGGAGCGTTCATCGGCGCCATCCCCAGCTTGTGTCCAAGATCGAAGCCTACTGCCGGCGCCATCCTGAGGCCGTCACCCTGGTGGGGGCGCCGCTTTTGTTCGAAGGCGGCGAGCATCTCAAGAATGACGCCCTCTTCGTCACTATCTTGCAGCAGGCTATCCATGCCGCCGGTCTCTGTCGCCACTCTTATGTGGTGGCCATCGGCGGGGGCGCTCTCATCGACCTGGCGGGCTTTGCCGCGGCTACGGCCCACCGGGGCATACGGCTGATTCGGGTTCCCACCACCGTCATGGCCCAGGCCGATGCTTCCATCGGCGTTAAAAACGGCATCAACGCCTTTGGCAAAAAGAATTTTATCGGCACCTTCGCCCCGCCGGCCGCGGTCTTGAATGATGCCGATTTTCTGCCCACTCTGACTCAGCGGGATTGGATCGGCGGCGTCGCCGAAGCTGTCAAGATAGCCCTGATCAAGGACTCGGACTTCTTCACCTTCATAGAGGAGCACGCCGAAACCCTGGCGCAACGGGACCTGGCCCTCATGCAGCAGGTGATCTACCGCTGCGCCCTACTCCACCTGGATCACATCGCCAACGGTGGCGACCCCTTTGAATTCGGCTCCTCCCGCCCCCTGGACTTCGGCCACTGGGCCGCCCACAAGCTGGAGCACTTAAGTGGCTTTGAGTTGGGGCACGGCCAGGCCGTAGCCCTCGGTATGGCACTGGATTCCACCTACGCTTATCTGACCGGACTCCTCCCCCAAAGCCAGTGGCAACGGATTCTCACCACCCTGAGAACCCTGGGCTTCGAGCTCTATGACCCCTGGATGGAGGCGCAGTACGGCCTTCTGGACGGCCTGGACGACTTCCGCGAGCACCTGGGCGGCCGCCTCACCATCATGCTTATTTGGGATATCGGCCAGGGGATCGAGGTACATGACATTGAGCCGGACGTGGTGCAGCAGAGCCTGACCATTCTGAAGAAGAGCGCCTCGGCCACTCCCGGGTACGCGGCCAGGATTGCGGTGCAAGGGGCGCCACGAACCGGTCGGCGCGCCCTCGCCCACACCAAACTCCGGCAGTTGCGTCTGCTGTCCTCCAGTAAGGGCTGATCTTTGCCGCAGGACCCGGATTCCGGTAGCCGCAGGCTTCACGCTTTAAAACTTCATCATCGGGAGTGGGCATACAATAGTCATGAATATGTGGCCTGCGCCTGCATTGACTAAACGCCAGTTGCCCTACTGACTACTAAGGAGCGCATCGTGCAAATCGGCCCGGAAGGTTTTTTCCACCTGACCTATTGTACTAAGGTCCATCCCGGCCACGGCTGGGAGGACTTAATGACCAACCTGCACAGCTACGTCCCGGCCCTGAAGGCCAGGCTGGCGCCGCAGCATGCCTTCGGCCTGGGTCTGCGTCTCTCCTATGCTGAAAGCGTTGAACTCCTGAACGGCAATCGGCTGGCCGAATTCAAGGACTTCCTGGACCATCACAACCTGTACGTCTTCACCCTCAACGGCTTCCCCTACGGTGATTTGACCGGTCCTACCGTGAAATCCGGGATTTTCGCCCCCGACTGGCGCGAGGAGGCCCGGGTCCGCTACACCCTGGACTTAATCGAGATTCTCCGGCGGCTGTTACCGGCCGGCGTGGAGGGCTCCATCTCCACCATTCCCCTGTCCTACAAAGCCTGGATAGCCCCAGCCGATATGGAGGCGTGGGCCCGGATGACATGTAACCTGGTGCGGGTAACCGCAAGACTGGCTCAGATTAAAGCGGAGGAGGGGAAGCTGATCCACCTGGACCTGGAGCCGGAGCCTGATGGTCTGCTGGAACAAAGCGCAGACGTGGCGGATTATTTCCGGGACTGGCTCCTGGTTGGAGGCGCCCACCTGCTGGCGGAGAAAATGCAGATCGATGTGCCCTCTGCCCGCCGGCTCCTGCTTTCGCACCTCCAGGTCTGCCTGGACACCTGTCATCTGGCCGTGGCCTACGAGGACCCTGTAACTGCTCTTGATAACCTGGCAGAGTATGGCATCGGCGTGGGTAAGGTCCAGGTCACCGCGGGCCTCAAAGTGGAACTGCCTCAAGAGAAAGGGCCGCGAGAAGCCCTGACCCGGCAATTGGAGCCCTTTGCCTGCTCCCCTTACCTGCACCAGGTCATCGGCCGCGACAACGGTGGCCGTGGGATCCGGTTTCCCGACCTGGCTCCCGCTCTGCCGCACCTGGCCCAGGATGACGGCTGCCACTGGCGCATCCACTACCACATGCCCCTCTATGTGGAACAGTATCAGCGCCTAAGCTCTACCTGCGACGAAACCCGGGCGGTCCTGAGCTTGCTCAAGGACCAGGGCTTTTCCCGCCACCTGGAGATCGAGACCTACACCTGGGAGTGGCTGCCCCCGGACCTCAAGGTGGACCTCCTGGACTCGCTTCACCGGGAATACCTCTGGGTGCTGGATGCGATGGCACCGTAGGGACGGACTAGCGTGTCCGCCCTCATCTATAACGGGAAGTCCCGTAGTATCCGAAACAGCTCATCTTCTCCACCCCCGAAAAAATGGTCCGCGCCCTGAATGACCCTGACTGCAGGCTTCGTCCGGCCCTCCGCCAGCAAAGCCTCCAGGCTTCCCAGGGGACAGAGTTCGTCTTTATCCCCCACCGCGATGAGCTTGAGCCCCGGCACTTGCGGCAGGAAGCTCAGGTCCATAAAGGCGATGGGGGGCGATATGAATATGGCCCCATCCGCGTCCAGGCCATCTAACAACGCCCGGCCCGCTACAAAGGCCCCGAAGGAATACCCCACCACATAATAGGGTCCTGACGTCCGGGACTTGACAAACGCCAGAGCCGCGGCCACATCCGCCGCTTCCTCCCAGCCTCCGCCATACGTCCCGGTGCTGCGCCCTACCCCCCGGAAGTTGAAGCGCAGCACCGCCATACCCCGGGCCGCAAAGGCGCGCGTGGCCGTCCACACCACGTTGTTGGCCATGCTGCCCCCAAACAGGGGGTGGGGGTGGGTGATGACCACCCCGCCGGGTGCCGTGCCCGGCGCCAACACTCCTTCCAGGGTAACTCCCGCGCCTTGAATGCTGACTTGTTCCTCCATGGCTCTCCTCCGCTGCAACGCAGCATATCACAGCCATCAGTCAAGCAAGCGGAAAGAAAAAAGCGGCCCAGGCCGCCGTCGAGAGGAGCAAAAGGTCCTTATTTCATAGCAGCAAAGAGACCCTTAGCTTCGGCTTCGCCGAAGGCCTGCAGAGTCTCGGTCTGGCCGCCGTATTTTTCTCTAAACGGGAGGATGAGTCTGGCTACGGTTTCAGCATTAGGAGCTTCCAAAATACACAGCTCATCGTATTGCCCCATTAATACGTACCAGCCTTTGATTTGCGCCCCCATAGCCGCAACTACTTTCTTAAACTCTTCGGCCGCCCCGGGCGCATCTTTAAATGCGCTCAGACTCTTTTCCGTCCATTTGACCAATACCACGAATGTCGCCATTCCTCGACCTCCTTCCGCTAATTAATCCCTTCAAGCTGACCCCATTATGGCGAAGGTGCGCCCTCAATGTCAACTATTTAACATTCTTAGAGATATAAACTTTGCCCCCAGAACCCGGATCGATTTTGATGGATTTGCTCGCCTAAGATAAGATATGATAACGATTCATCTAACATCACTTTGGGCCAGAGCTGCACTATGACCGAAACGAAAATAGGTTTTGTGGGAACTGATGGCAGGACTCTTTTGGCCGCCCTAGAGACCAGCCGCGCCACGAGCGAGCTCTATCCTGGGGTTTATCGCGGCGTCGTGGTCAAAGGCACCGGCGCTATGGAGCCTTTCGCCCAAAAATTGGGCTGGCCCAGCGATTTCATCCCGGTGCCCGACAACTCGGCCCCGGCCTACGCCGCAGCCCTGATTAGGGCCTTTGAGGAAAAAAACCTGGACGTGGCCCTGGTCATGCCCGAAGGCTTGCTCTTCGAAGGCCTGATAGACCGGGTGAGCGAAGCCGGGTTTGGGGAGCAGCTCATCGGCTTGGGCAGCTTGGGCGCCGAGTACGAAGCTGACAAGATCGCCTGCAAGCGTTATTGCGAGAAAGTTGGCATCCCGGTGGCCCCGGCCTGGACCGCAGTGGAAGCCCGGGACTATCCCGCGGTGCTGGCCACCTGCCTGGCCTATATTCACGATTTCGGCGGCGCAGTCTTAAAATATCCTTACAGCGCCGGCGGCAAAGGTGCGCGGGTTATCCTCAATACCTGGGACGTTAAAGACGTCTACGCTGTCCTGATGAAAGACTACAAGGACGCCTACACCCGGTTTTGCGGCAAAAAAAATCCCTGGCCTCTGCTCATCGAGGCTCGCATGTCCGGGGTGGAGACCAGTTTCACCATCCTGGTGGACGGCCACGGCCATTATCAAATTTTGCCCACCGCCATGGACTACCCGGAACGCTTCGACCGCCCGCCGGGGTTGGACAATCCCATAACCGGCGGCATGGGCTCCATCTCGCCCCACCCTATGGAATCTCCCGCCCTGATGGAACTGGCCGACGCCACCCTGGCTCAACCCCTCATCCGGAGCCTGAAAGACAAGGGCGTGTTGCGCCCTTGCGTGCTCTATCCGGGCTGCTTCGTCTCTTTCGACGGCAATTTTCAGCCTACGGCCATCCGGGTATGTGAAATCAACATCCGCCCCGGGGAGCCGGAATTCCAGCCCGTAGTGAAGCGGTTGCGCAACCTGGGTCCGCTGGTCAAAGCCATGGCGCACGGCTACCTGCACGAGGTCGCCCCGGAAGTAAGGTCCGATCAGGTCTCTCTGTGCATTGCCCTGGTGACCGGCCCGGGTGGCCCCAAACAGCAGAAAGGCTACCCCTGGTCCCTGACCAAGGGAGAAGTGGTGGAAATCGATTTCGACTATTTCGACAAGAAGAAAATCACCGTGATCCCGTCCGCCATGGATTATACGGACGGTGTCTTCAAATCCGACGGCTCCCGGGTGGCCTATCTATTGGCCAACGCCACCGTCAAGGACAACCAGACCATGGGCCAGGCCGCCGAGACCCTGCGTCAGAAATTGCTCAATGCCTTCGACAACGGCAAGATTCGGGTGATCCCCCGGGAAGATGACCACGGTAACCGCCTGGCCCTGCGCCGGGACATCGGGGTGCATTACCACAAGGCGGAAGCACTAAAGAGCAGTGGTCAGTGATCAGTGGTCAGTTTTAAAAAATTCAATTCTCCTCTCGCAGCCCTGTTCAGGTATTGGCGCCCCCCTAACGAAACCACTAATCTTCTTTTCACTGGCCACTGACTACTGACCACTGATCACTGCACCTGCTCCTCCCCCGGCTCCACCTGGAATTTCAGAGCCTCCAGCCGGTTCGTGCTGTCGATGTAACGGTTCCAGATATCTCTGAGATCCTGGATGGCCCG
Organism: Desulfobaccales bacterium; assembly: GCA_041648175.1. NCBI lineage: Bacteria > Pseudomonadati > Thermodesulfobacteriota > Desulfobaccia > Desulfobaccales > Desulfobaccales bacterium. The sequence continues at coordinate 121,909 of JBAZPO010000014.1, forward strand.
TTTCACGTCCGGCTCCACCCCTTGAGCCCGCAGTTGCCCCAAGCCATAATAGAGTTCGTTCAAGAGCCGGATTTGGGTGATGCTCACCACCTGCTCCATCGCGTCCTCGCCTATGGCATTCAGGTCCAGCTTTTCCAATTCCGACAGCTCGTTGAGGATTTCCATGGCGATGCCGGTGAGCAGGTCCTGGTAATAGTTGGGGCCGCTCAGATCGATCCGGCAGCCCCGGCTCATGGTAATGCTTGGAGGAGCGCCCATTTAGCGGGCCGGGTCCTTGTCCGCCAGGTAGCGATAGATGGCCCCATCGTATTCGTGGGTCAGTTTAAAGACCTTGCGGGCCAGGTTAAAGCGGGTGGCGATAGTGGTGGCGCCCTGGTTCTGCTTCATCTCGGCCATGATCTGGGGATAATCTGTCGGCTCCACTATCACAGTTACATCCTGGTAATTCTTGGCTGAAGCTCGCAGCAAGGTGGGGCCGCCGATATCGATGTTTTCGATGGCGTCCTCCAAAGTGCAGCCGGGCTTGGCGATGGCCTGCTCAAACTGGTAGAGGTTGACCACCACCAGGTCGATGGGTTTGATGCCGTGCGCGGCCATCTGCTCTAAGTGGCTGGCCAGGTCCCGGCGCCCCAGGATACCGCCGTGGATCTTGGGGTTGAGGGTCTTGACCCGGCCGTCCAGCATCTCGGGGAAGCCGGTGAACTCGGAGACCTCGACCACGGGGACGCCGTGGTCCCGCAAAAGCTTGGCGGTGCCTCCGGTGGACAGGATTTCTATCTGGTAGCCCGCCAGAAATTTGGCGAACTCCGCCAGACCGCTTTTATCGGTAACGCTCATCAAGGCCCGGGATATGGGTTTCAAGGGGTTCCTCCTCTATAATCGACACCAAGCACAGGCTGGAAAGCCTGTGCTACCACAGGCGGGCGGGGACGCCCGCCCTACCGAACTGTAGGGGCGGGTTTTAACCCCGCCCCTGAGCCGTCATTTCTCCAGATTAATTCGCCTTACTATCGGAAAACCTACTATAAGTCCTGAATTTCCGCAAGGCCGGAAAGGCCCGCCTATTTTTCTTTTCAGAACGCGGCAATCTGCGGTAAGATAACGTCATGCGCTACGTGATTATCGGGGCCAGCGCCGCGGGGTGCAAGGCTGCGGAAACGCTGCGCCGCTATGCCCCGGACAGCCCCATCACCGTAATCAGCGAAGAAGCCCAACCCCTGTACAGCCGACCCTTGCTGACCTATCTCTTGAGCGGCGAGGTTTCCCGGGAGAAGGTCTGGCTCAAGGGGCAGGACTATTTCCGGGAATGGGCCCTTGACCCGGTCCTGGGGGAACCCGTGACCCGGGTTGACCCCGAGGGCCACACCGTACACCTCCTGGGCGGGAGAGTCATTTCTTATGACCGGCTGCTCATCGCCTCCGGCGCCCGGCCCCGCCTGTTGGGGCTTAGGGGCGAGGACCTCGCCGGCGTCTACACCCTGCGCACCCTGGCCGATTGGCAGCGGCTGGAGGCCGGCCTGCCGCCTACCGGTCAAGTCGTGGTGGTGGGCGCAGGCGCGGTGGGCTTAAAGACTGCGGACGCCTTGGCCCGGCGCGGCTTACAGGTGACCCTGGTGGCCCGGGGGTCTCAGCCCCTGTCCCGGGTCCTGGACCCCGCGGCGGCGTCTCTGCTCCATACGGCCATCACCCGCATGGGTATCGAGATTATTTACCATTCCTGGCCCGAAGCCATCTGGGGAGAGGGCGGCCAGGTTCGCGCCCTCACCCTGAACGAAGGCCGGGAAGTCCCCTGCCAGGCGGTGCTCTTCTCCATCGGGGTGGCCCCGAATGTGGAGTTCCTGGCGGGGACCAACCTGGCGGAACCCGATGGTATCCTCGTAGACCAGCGCCTGGGCACCGTCGATCCCGACATCTTTGCCGCGGGTGACTGCGCCCACTCGTATCACCTGCTTACGGGCAAGCGGGCCGGCTACCATATCTGGCCCGCGGCGGTGGCCCAGGGCCGCATCGCCGGGGCCAACCTGGCCGGTGCAAACCTCACGTACGACGGCTTGCTGCCCCAGAACAGCCTGTCTTTGCGGGGCTTCCACATCATCACCGGGGGCCTGGGACCTTTAGACACCACCGACTGCGAGATCGTCAGCGAATTCAATCTTACCCGGAGCCATTACCGCCGCCTGGCCTACCGGGCGGGTAAATTGGTGGGCCTCACCCTGGTGGGTGCGGTGGAAGATGCGGGCATCTACTTTCAACTCATGGCCCAGCAAACCCCTGTCCCTGACCAAGTCCAGCCGGGGCGGATGTGGGGGTGATGACGACTCTCACCATATTAAGAGGTGCCCAAGCTGAGCTTGGGCTACAAATGGGTTCCCAAGTACAACTTGGGAACCAGAAGATAAGGATGGCGGGCACTGAGGCCCGCCCCACTGATTTTTTTTGGAGCACTAAGTTATGAAAACCGTCATTGTTCGCCCGGAGCGTTGCGTTGGCTGTCTCCAGTGCCGTCTGGCTTGTGCGGTGGAGCATTCGCAAACCAAGAATTTGGCTGCGGCCATTCTCGAGGCCACCCGGCCGCAGGCCCGGCTGCGCATCTATCCCGGACAAAAGCACCAGGCCTTTCCCAACAAGTGCCGCCATTGCGACCCGGCCCCCTGTCAGGAGGTCTGCATCGCCGGGGCCATCAAGCGGGACGCGGCCCGGGGCACCGTGGACATCGACCCGCACCGTTGTATCAGTTGCGCCATGTGCGCCATGGCCTGCCCCTTCGGTGTCCTCACCTACGGGCCGGTGCATGCCGCGCCGGACAAGCTTGCTGTGGCCCTCAAGTGCGACCAGTGCCCGGATCGGGAAAAGGCCGGGAAAGTTCCGGCCTGCGTGGCAGCCTGCAAGGCAGGCGCCCTGACCTACGGCGGCTGGGAGGACGCCCAGGCCGACAAAGGCCGGTCTATTGCCCGGGCCTTCTTTGCGACGCTCCCCGCCTCGGATGTTGCAGCGACGAAGCCATTGATCCGCCTCTGGCGGGAAACCAGCAGTGGCCGGTAGGCAGGATGCGGCATAAAAGTCAGGGGGCGGGCTCATTTTGTCCGCCCCGCGTTTTTGAAAAACTCTGTTCCCCACCTTCGTAAAACCGGCTCCCGGTTTGCACAACCCTCGAAATTCCAGCAAAACTGGTGCACTTTTTCATCCTAAACTACCCCCAAAAAGCCCTGAAATTTGTCGTCGCGGGCAGATTTGGGGGGGAAATCGCGGGACGCGTGCGGGTACGTTGCAAGGTCCCCTCGCGCTGTACCCGGCCGTAAGCCGCGTGCAGGCGTGCTCTACCCGGCTCTTTGCCAAGGTCGTGCCACGGTCGTGCCGCCCTGGTCCCGGGGTAAATATCCGGCTCCCGCACAATTTAGTTATTAATATCAATGGATTTCTGATGGGCTGGCAGCCTCGTGCCGGGACGCGGTACGGGTGGGGCGGGTTCAACCTGCCGATTATCCTCAGGTTGATTTTATATGTCTCACTTCTATCCCGGCAAGGCATGGGGACAGCATAAACCCGGGACCGGGAAGGCAGCCAGCAGCGCTGAGAAAGATGACACGCTTTTCAGGGGGGTTGGATCAGGATTCTCGCCCATATCCTAAAATATGGCGAGGCAGAATTGATCACGACTTAAGATCGACACCACGTTATCTTTTGGAAATATTCAAGATAGATAGCTGCCGCAGCTCACCTGAACAGGATTTACCGCATAGACTACAGTTATATTTTCGATGATCTTTGGTTCCTTCCGAATCATACCTAAGGGTACTTCTTGCTATCTAAGAATGATCGTTATAGCCATTTCCATCAGGCTTGCCTGGTCTTATATTGCACCATAGAAAATTTATCATTGGTTGCCCAGCCTGGTTTTGCATGCAAATTAGGCCCTCGACCTGCCGGATTGAGAGATCGATGGCTTGCAATGGCGACATTATCGCTGTTCGCTGAGGAGGTTGCGATGTTGAGTACTAAGGAAAACCTGACGAAGTTGGACGGGAACGGCTTGGTATCAGTATGCAGTTGGTGCAGGAAAATCCGCGATCACTACGGGGATTGGATAGACCCGGGGGAGGTTTTCTTCAATCATGTTGGGGGGAAGCTCACTCATACCATTTGTGAGAAGTGCAGTAACATATATTTTCCGGATTTTTCGAGAGGAAGTTGTGAGTCTCATCAACATAATTATTGATTCTGATCAACAAGTTAATTCTTAATTAAGTTCAACAACTCCACGGTGGCTTAGAGCCTTCTCCTACAAGCCGTCTCCGGGGGAACAGCCCTCACGCTAACCCTCTCCCAAAAGAGGAAAGGAGTATAGAAGGAAAGAACTTTTGAGGTTCTTGCAACAAGCCGGCTGGTCATCCTGAGCGGAAGAAGGATCTCGTAGTTTAAAGTAGTTATGAGATTCTTCGGTCGCTTCGCTCCCTCAGAATGCAGGCGCGGAGATATTTGTTAGAGGCCCTTTTGGCATCGCTATATACTCATTGCCAAAAGAGCCTCTTGCAAAATTGCCGAGGCCGCGGGTTGTACCATGAAAATCCAAATCCCCCTAAATCCCAGCAGTGTCCGGTTTGGTTTTTGCAAATTGAGGAAGTTCGTTGGGCGTAGTCCAACAGCTCAAAAATTCGCTGTGCACTTCCGGCTCCGAGAAGATTACTTCCCCCTCACCCTAACCCTCTCCCCCATTGAGGAGAGGGGATAAAGTGGAGCCGATTTAATGCCTTATGGTTACTAAAACGGCCACATCTCCTACCCCCTCTCCACCCGCTTCGGGGGGAGAGGGCTGGGGTGAGGGGGGCAGCACAACCTCATGCAATTTTCTAACCGGACATTGCTGCCTAAATCCCCCTTTTTCAAAGGGGGACTTTGATTCGCACAGGCGAGACGCCTGTGCCACCGAGGAATTTATAATCGCCCAGATAAAATATCGACCTCAACGAGACTTTTGCAAGAGGCTCAAAAGTTTTTTCTTATCCACCCCTCACCCTAGCCCTCTCCCACAAGGGGAGAGGGGAATAAAAGGAAAGAACTTTTGGCAATCGCTATAAAATCGGTTTTTGTCCTGCGAAACAAAGTGAAGGGTCTCAGCCTTTTGAAAAAGCGAGATTCTTCGCTGGGTTCAGCATGACAAAAAGATCGGGGAGACGCCGGCGCCACCAAAAAAACGGGGCGGATACACAGGTCCGCCCCTCCATTGCAGATGGGAATATCTTACGGAAAGGCCGGGATGCCAGTTATACCGGCTCTTAAGAAAATGCGTTCAAACAGGTAATTTGTGAGCCGCAGACTTTGCCATGAAAGTCCAAATCCCCCTAAATCATCCTTTTTCAAAGGGGGACTTTTTATCCCCATCCCTTAATACCAAGTTGCGTCCATAGAAGTAAAAATAGCTTCGGTTTTGTAGGATCGTACCTGCATGTTCGGCCACCATGAGGGCGGACACATAGGTCCGCCCCTACAAAAACAAAATTACCTGTATGAGC